>CAMWXO010000130.1 GCA_947178245.1 uncultured Porphyromonadaceae bacterium | reverse complement strand
CCCCCCGCCCTGTTCGGAACGCTCTCGATGATAGACCTGAAGAAATTCCTTCTCAAGCAGAAGCGCAGGCGAGTGGTGCAGATGATTGTTATGGCTCCTCTCGCGGTGGCATGGGTGGTGACTT
Source organism: uncultured Porphyromonadaceae bacterium (assembly GCA_947178245.1). Classification (GTDB taxonomy): domain Bacteria; phylum Bacteroidota; class Bacteroidia; order Bacteroidales; family Muribaculaceae; genus Lepagella. The sequence continues at coordinate 4,339 of CAMWXO010000130.1, read as the reverse complement.
TCCTGATCGATATGGTGGCGCGGAATATTGAGCTTGTAGACGGGCCCGGCCCCGATCCTGAAGAGATGGTCAAGATAGGTGGCGCCGCAGGCGGAATAATAGGGGCGGTGATCGGTGTTATAGTAATGATCGTGCTCTTCCGCAGGATGCAGCGCACCAACGACACTCTCATCAGCGACATCGACGACGCCGGGCAGGATGCCTGACACGCGTCTGAAACGAAAAAAACGGGCAGCGACTGTCTTCACAGACGGCGGCTGCCCATTTTATTTCCATTATACATTTACTAACCTGACGTTTTTGAGCCATTGTGCGGTTCTGCTATAATAACACACGGGCTGAGCCTAATGTTGAGCAGGAAATGCGGATAATACTATAATTGATAAATATGCGACGAACGTTGCAATCGCGCTATCGTCTCATTACCTCTTCGCCTCTCTCCCCGTGCCTCCCGTAGCACCCGGAATCCCCGCGCGATATCATCCGAAAATCTTCAATAGAGTCGCGGTGTGATTTTTTCAATTACTAAATTTTGCATATTAGCCAATTATTTTGTACTTTTGCAAGTTGAAAGGGAGCGGTGCGCTCCGGCGTCATCCCTCACGAGCGAAATTCAACAGGATAACAATACCTTTATGGACATATCATACAAGTGGCTTAAACGCTTTATCAGTTTTGAAGAGACGCCCCGGCAGCTGGCGGCGACATTCACTTCCACCGGTCTGGAATGCGATCAGGTGGATGAGGTGGAATCCATACGTGGAGGTCTCCGCGGCCTGAAGATAGGAAAAATCCTTACCTGCGAGCCCCATCCCGATTCCGATCACATGCACGTCACCACGGTCGATGTAGGAGAAGAAGCTCCGCTGCAGATCGTATGCGGCGCGCCCAACGTAGCCGCCGGCCAGACAGTGGTCGTGGCCACCATCGGCACCGTACTGTATGACGGCGACAAGGAATTCACCATAAAGAAAGGTAAGCTCCGCGGAGTGGAATCTTACGGAATGATATGTGCCGAAGACGAAATCGGCATCGGTTCGGATCATGCCGGAATCATGGTGCTCGAAGACGGCATCAAGCCCGGCACGGAGGCGGCCGCATATTTCAATGTGGAGAGCGACTATCGCCTCGAGGTGGAACTGACTCCCAACCGCGTGGACGCCGCCAGCCATTACGGATGCGCCCGCGATCTGAAAGCCTATCAGTGGGCCCGCATTCTCGAAAAGGGGGATGCAGGCGTGGAGATGCCTGAAATATCGGTGCCCGATGTGTCTTCCTTCTCTATCGACAGGAAAGATGGGGCGGCTACGGTGGAAGTGGCCGACCATGACCTCTGCCCGCGTTACTGCGGCATAACGATCAGGGGTGTCAAGGTAGGGGAATCTCCCGAATGGCTGAAAAATCTTCTTGTCGCAGCCGGTCAGCGTCCGATCAACTCGGTGGTGGATATCACCAATTTCATTCTGCTCGGAATAGGCCAGCCTTTGCATTCGTTCGATCTCTCGAAGGTGAAGGGAGGCAAGATTATCGTGCGCACATGTGAAGAAGGCACGAAATTCACGACTCTCGACGGCGTGGAGCGCACTCTCAGCGACAAAGACCTGATGATATGCGACGAAGAGCGCCCCATGTGCATAGCCGGAGTCTTCGGTGGTCTCGACTCGGGTGTGACTGAGAATACTGTCGATGTCTTTATCGAAAGCGCTTATTTCAACCCCACGAGCGTGCGCCGCACAGCACGCCGCCACGGACTGAGCACCGACGCTTCTTTCCGCTACGAGCGCGGCACCGACCCCAATATGTGTGCCTATGCTGCAAAGCTGGCCGCCATCCTGATCAGGGAGATCGCCGGAGGAGAGATCTGCGGAGAGATGGTAGACATCTATCCCGTCCCGGTGAAGCCGGTGGAGATGGATTTCTCACTCACTTATTGCCGCAATCTCATAGGAAAGGATATTCCCGCAAATATCATCACGGGCATACTCCGTGCTCTCGAGATAGAAGTGGAGCATACCGATGATCCCGACATCCTGCATATCAAGGTGCCGACATTCCGCGTGGACGTAACCCGCCCGTGCGACGTGGTGGAGGAGATCCTCCGCATCTACGGATATAATAATGTGGAGTTCGGCTCGGAGATGCACGCCAACCTCTCGAAGCGTACTGCTACCGACGATGCATATTCACTGCAGCAGACCATAAGCAATGATCTCACCGGACAAGGCTTCCGCGAGATCATGAACAACTCGCTTTCGGCTGTGAGATACTACGACGGCAACGCCGATTTCCCTCTTGGCAACGCCGTGAAGGTGATGAATCCGCTGTCGGGCGATCTCGGGGTGATGCGGCAGACTCTCCTCTATGGAGGCCTCGAAAGCATCGCCCACAATGTGAACCGCAAGGCGGCCGACCTGAAATTCTATGAATTCGGCAATGTCTATTTCTTCGATCCTTCAAAGGAAAAGACCGATGAGAGGCCTCTCGCGCAATACTCGGAGCATCAGGAACTTGGATTGTGGATGACCGGCAACCTGCAGGCTCCCGGCTGGAACCGTCAGGCCCTCGAGTCAGGTTTCTTCGACCTGAAGGCCACCGTGCTCAATATTTTCGCAAAAGCGGGAGTTGCGGAGAGCGCTCTCAAGATGACTCAGGGCAGCGACGAGACATTCAGCGCAAGGCTCGACATAGCTCACCGCAGCGGCAAAGTGCTCGCCGTGGCCGGTATCCTGAGCCGGAAGGCGTTGAAGACCTGCGATATCGACCGAGAGGTATTCTTCGCAAGCATCGACTGGAGTGCGCTATGCAAGCTATCGGCGAAATACGAGACTCTTTTCTCTCCGCTCGAGAAGACGCAGCCCGTTAGACGCGACCTCGCCCTGCTGCTCGACGCCGCAACACCCTTCGCGGCTGTAGAGACAGCGGCGCGCAAGGCCGGTGGAAAACTGCTGCGCGACGTGTGGCTTTTCGATGTCTATGAAGGCGAGCACCTGCCCGAGGGAAAGAAATCCTACGCAGTGGCCTTCACTCTGCAGGATGCCGAAAACACCCTCAAAGACAAGCAGATCGATGCCGCTATGGACAAGATCGTGAATGCACTCCGGAAAGAACTTAACGCATCACTCAGATAATTATTACAGTATACGTCCGGCATGGACGCGGCCGTAATGCTGTCGGCCAGACAGACGGCGCCGCCATGCATCAAGAATTTTTGAAAGAATATGGGAAGAGCATTTGAATTCCGTAAGGCCCGCAAGCTCAAACGCTGGGGCAACATGTCAAGAACATTCACCCGTATCGGTAAGGAAATCACGATCGCTGTGAAAGCCGGCGGCCCTGATCCCGATATGAACCCGCGTCTGCGCATGCTCATGCACAACGCGAAGGCTGCCAATATGCCCAAAGACACCATCGAACGCGCCATCAAGAAGGCCACCGACAAGGATGCCTCCGACTATAAGGAGATAGTATACGAGGGATATGGCCCCTTCGGCATCGCTATCGTGGTGGAGACCGCTACCGACAACAATCAGCGCACCGTGGCCAACGTGCGCAGCTACTTCACCAAGCATGGTGGATCTCTCGGCACTCAGGGCTCGCTCTCGTTCCTCTTCGACCACAAGAGCGTCTTCCACGTGAAGCCTGACGCCGACAAAAGTCTCGAGGACTTCGAGCTCGAACTGATGGATCTCGATGCCGAGCTGGAGGCCGACGACGAGGAATGGATCGTATACGGCGCCTTCGACCAGTTCAACAACATACAGAAATTTCTCGAGGGCAGCGGTCTGGAGATCGTGAGCGCCGAATTCGAGCGCATCCCTACCGACTACAAGGAAGTGACTCCGGAACAGCGCGAGAGTATAGAGAAACTCCTCGAGCGCTTCGAGGATGATGACGATGTGCAAAACGTCTTCCACAATATGAAGGAAGCTGACGAGTAACATACCGCCAATGAACTACATTTTAAAAACTATCATGATAGCGGTGGCCTTCGTCACCGCTATTCCATCATTTGCCGTAAGCGACAAAGAGATGGAGGCCGCACGCACGATGGCGGCGAAACACTATCTGAGGTATGCCAACAACGGATCGGACTATCTCGACAAGATATCTCCCTCTTCGATGAGCGAGCTCTCGAGCGCGCTGAAGGCTAAGGAGAAGGAAAACCTGAAGGCCTTCAACGCGGTGGCAGTGCCCAAAGACTATGCTTCGTGGGATAAGGCCAGGCTGGTGGAGTACTGGAGCACCACTTTCTTCAAGTCTCCGGGCGTGAAGGATGACGGCGAGAAGTTTATCGGAATCCTTGACAAGAAAATCAACAAGATAAATATTTCCGCCGCCG
>CAMWXO010000129.1 GCA_947178245.1 uncultured Porphyromonadaceae bacterium | reverse complement strand
GGTGATGAACATGCACAAAGTGGACGTGAACAAACTCATTACTACAGTATGCGCCGGCATCGACATGTCATCGCGTCCGCACGTCCGCCTCGAGAAGAAGTTCGCACTTGATCAGTGCTATATCACGTCTGATTCATACCGCATCACCCAGGTGCTCAACAATCTGATCACCAATGCCGTGAAATTCACAGAGCGCGGATCGATCACAGTGGGTTATGAAGTGTATGGTGCAATGCTGAAGTTCTTCGTCAAAGACACAGGTATAGGCCTGACGGAAAACGATCTGAAGAAACTCTTCACCCGCTTCACGAAACTGAACTCTTTCGTACAGGGCACCGGTCTCGGACTTTCCATCTCTAAGGCAATTGTGGAAAAACTCGGCGGCTCGATCAAGGGCGAATCTGCCGGCAAATCGAAAGGATCCACGTTCTACTTCACTTTGCCTATGGTAATAAACGAGTCGGCCGAACAGGAGACTCAATCACAGCAAGACGACGAGCGACGAGTGGAAGAACTCAAACTCAAGGCGAATGCTGAGCGGCGACGCAAGCAACTGGAAGCAGCGTCGTATGATGAAAAAGCAACCAAACCATCTTACAAAATGGAAAAGAAGAAAATATTAGTAGTAGAAGACAACCCAAGCAATGCTGAACTCTTCGATGCTATTCTCGCTGACCGCTATGATCTCGTTCACGCGACAGATGGCAAAGAGGCTGTGCAAGTGTACGTAAAGGAGACGCCAGACCTCGTGCTCATGGATTTGAACCTGCCCATCAAAGACGGCTATGAGGCCACAGCCGAGATACGCACGCTCTCGAATGCAGTGCCCATCATCGCAGTGACTGCCTACGCCCAGAATTCAGACAGGGTGAAGGTGCTCAACAGCGGATTTGACGATTATCTCTCGAAACCGGTGGATGAGAACCTGCTGATCGACACTATCAGGAAATTCCTGGGCTAATCACAGGAATACACAAAATTAACGGGAGCCTCCCATCGTCGGGGCTCCCGTTGCTTTTTTCTATGATATATTATTATTCAGCTTTGAGGCGTTCAGGCGAGGCAGGCATCGAGCTTTCTCACAATTTCCTCCTTATCCATGCCGCGTCCGATGAAGACGAGTTTGTCCATGCGGTCGCCATATTCCTCGTCCCAGTCGCGCATCAGTCCGGGTTCCCTTTCCATAAACACCTTCAGTTCTTCCTCAGGAGCAGTAGCATACCACTGGCCGCATTCGGAGAGCCGCTTCTGCACACCCGCCTGTTCGAAAAGATAACTCATGTCGCGGTCGTTGCTGAAATAGCATATACCTTTACAGCGAATCACACTCTTGGGCCATTCCTTATGGCAGAACCAGTCGAACTTGTTGAGGTCGAACGGACGACGACGGAAATACACGAAGGTTGAGATGCCATATTCCTCGGCCTCCCCCTCTCCGTGATGGTGATGGTGGTGATGGTGGCCGCCATGCTCGTGATGATCTTCATGGTCATCATGGTCATCATGGTCATCATGGTCATCGTCATCGTCATGATGGTGGTGATCGTGGTCATGGTCATGATCTTCATGGTGATGGTCGTGATCGTGATGATCATCATGATGATGCTCATGGTGCTCATGCTCTTCCGCTTCCAACTCCTCGGGCGATTTCTCTATTTCCTGAATCCATCTTGCAGAGGTAGCTGTCTGCCCGAAATCAAAGAGGTGTGTATTGATGAGTCGGTCGATATCGACGTCGCAATAGTCGCACTCGATGATCTCTGCCTTGGGCTGAATGGCGCGGATGGCGCTCCTGATGAGTGCCGCATCCTCTTTTGTCACCTCAGAGATCTTATTGAGTATAACCATATTGCAGAATTCAATCTGCTGCACCACGAGATTCTCGAGATCTTCCTCGCCATAATTCCTGACCGTCAGAGCAGAACCCGAGCCGAACTCGCTCTGCAGACGCAGTGCATCGACTACTGTAGCGATGCAGTCGAGGCGTGGAATTCCGTTTCGTGTTATCACGGGGCTCATCCCGGCCATAGAGCAGATGGTCTGGGCGATAGGCTCCGGCTCGCAGATGCCGCTTGCCTCGATCACGATATAATCGAAACGGTCGCCTTCCATCAGTTCGTTGATCTGATTGATAAGGTCGGTAGATAGAGTGCAGCAGATACACCCGTTCTGAAGCGCTACGAGCGAATCGTCGCTGCCGCTGACGACTCCTCCGCGCGCGATCATGTCGGCGTCGATGTTCACCTCGCCGATGTCATTCACGATCACGGCAAAGCGTATACCTTCCTTATTATGGAGAATTCTGTTGAGAAGCGTAGTCTTGCCGCTTCCCAGATAGCCCGTAAGCAGAAGCACGGGCATCACTTTTGCATTAGCCATTTCAAAATATTGTATTGGATCGGGAGCGATAGACGGGGCTCGAACCCGCGACCCTCAGCTTGGGAAGCTGATGCTCTACCAACTGAGCTACTATCGCATATCTTTCAGTTGACAGTGCAAATTTAGGAATAATTTTTGATTCCGCCAAATTTATTGGCTTCATAATGCTTTAAGACCGATTTTTTTTGCTAATTTTGCAGAATAATACGAAAGTGTCATGAGCAGGATAATACCCATATTGATGATGACCGCCCTGCTGCTCACAGCGGCATGCGGCGGGAAAGGAAACAACAGCGACGGTTTTCCCGAAAATTTCAGCACTCTCAGCGACGAGCAGAAAGTGACCTACATGATGGAGCACGCCCCTTCTGACTCAGTGGCGCGATTCATCATCTACGCCGCATTGGGCAAGGTGCCCGGAATTCATATCGATTCGCTCAACATCGCAACCCTTAAAGCTTACGAGACTTATACCGACACAGCCCTGCAGACGTTCAGCTGGGAATTCGACAGGGTCTCGGAAGAGTTGCCGCTGCACGATAAGATGAGACTCCGCGCCATAATAGGCACTGAAGACCCCCAGGGCCTCGGATTGACGTTAGGACTTGAATATCTCAACCAGATAAGGGTGAAAGGAATGACGGCCGATGAAGTGACCGCCGAACTCGACTCCCTGAAAAAAGCCTGCAAGGATTCTCCCGATGAGTATGCAAGATTCCTGATAGGATTCCGCACCGTGCTTCGCTATGACCGCAACTCAGACATGCCTAAGGAAATCTACGACCGCTTCCTTGCCTTCGACGAGGATGAAGTGCAGGCTTACTACTCGCGCAATAAATCCGTCGCAAGCAAGCCCGCTCCAACACCGACCGACACAATCCCAACCTCAACGGACGACTACGATCCGGAGACAGACATATTACTCTAATCAAGCATAACCGCGGCTCGCCGGCCGACGCCGCCATGCTATATTGACGCATCACGATGAAAAGAATATCAGACTTTAGCGCCATGGCGGAGGCTGAAATCCGCTCAATCGCCTTCCCTTCAGACAAGCTCGAAGGGCTCTACGCCCCCATCACCTACGGGATGCAGGCCGGAGGGAAACGACTTCGTCCCACACTGCTGCTGATGGCCGCCGACGCTTTCGGAGGTGACGCCTCAAAAGCATTGAAGGCTGCGGCCGGCATCGAGATGTTTCATAACTTCACACTCCTTCACGACGACGTGATGGATAAGTCTGACCTGCGCAGAGGACGCGCCACTGTCCACGCCAAATGGGACGCGAACACCGCCATCCTCAGCGGAGACACGATGCTCACGCTCGCCACCATGCTTGTGGCGCAAGTAGACGACTCAATACTGCGCGAAGTGCTCGACACCTTCAACACCCAGGCCCTGAGGGTATATGAGGGTCAGCGTCTCGACATGGATTTTGAATCGATGGAGACCGTAGACCTCGACGAATACCTGGAGATGATCAAGTGCAAGACGGGAGCGCTGCTCGGGGCCTCAGCCAAAATCGGCGCCCTGATAGGAGGAGCGTCGCACGAGGATGCCGAGAGGATGTATGAGTTCGGACTGATGCTCGGAGTGGCATTCCAGATTGAGGATGATTACCTTGACACATTCGGCAATGCCGACACTTTCGGCAAACCCATCGGGGGCGACATCAACAACAACAAGAAAACCTTCTTGATGGTGAAAGGTCTTGCGGCCGCCGACGCCAACTCTTCGGCGCTCCGGGCCGCTCTATCGATGCCCGCGGGCCCGACAAAGGTGAAGACCGTGACCCGGATATATGAGATGATGGACATGCCGGCCGTAAGCAAAGCTGAGGTGGCTGCCTACAGCAGCAAGGCGCTGTCGGCAGTGAAGGCAACCTCTCTCTCCGACGACAAGAGGGAGATCTTCCGCAAGCTCATCGACAAACTGATCGGGAGAAGCAAATGATCGACACCCACACGCATATCTATATGGACAAGTTCGCGGCCGACGGCAACGACGGCTGTGGTCTTGCCGTAGACCGCGCCGTGGCAGCCGGAGTAGGAATGATGGTGCTTCCATGTGTAGACATTGAATCCGCATCCGAGATAGCTGCACTTCACCGCGCGCGG
>CAMWXO010000128.1 GCA_947178245.1 uncultured Porphyromonadaceae bacterium | reverse complement strand
GCATATCGTTGAGATACTTGAAGGCATCCACGGCGCATGTCTTGTGTCTCGCATCGTCGGGGAAGTTCAGCGCTATATTGGCATCGGTGAGGGCAGCAGCTTTCGCCGAGGAGTCTACCGAGACCACGCTTTCAGCCCCACCCCGCATCGCATAGACGGAGAATCCTCCTGTGTAGCAGAACATGTTCAGCACCTTGCGTCCTTTGGCAAATTTCTCAAGAAGGGCGCGGTTCTCCCGCTGATCTACGAAAAAGCCTGTCTTCTGCCCCCTGAGCCAGTCGATGTTAAACTGCAGTCCGTTTTCCGTGGCGATATTGCCGTCGTAGCCGCCCACGAGATATTCGTTCTCAGGGTCGAGGTTCGCCTTATAGGGGAGAGTCGTCTCGCTCTTGTAGTAGACGTTGCGGATGCGTGCCTCCGGAATCTCTATCAGCGCCTGGGCTATCTTGCGGCGCTCGAAGTGCATGCCCGGGCTATGTGCCTGCACCACTGCAGTGTCGCCATAGATGTCGATCACGAGTCCAGGCAGGAAGTCGCCCTCTCCGTGCACGAGACGGAAGCAGTCGTTGTCAGGACGAATCAGTCCTAATGCGACGCGGAGGCGATAGGCTTCCTGCAGACGCTTCGCAAAGAAGTTGTCAGGAAGTTGTGAGGCGCCGAATTCAAGAATGCGCACCGCTATCGATCCTATCTGATAGTGGCCTGTGCCGAGCAAAGTCCCGTCAGAAGCTTTCACCACTGCGAGGTCGCCCTCTTCGAGCCCTTCGGGCAGCCTGGCTATAGCTCCTGAGAACACCCAGGGGTGATGGCGCAGGAGGCTTTCTTCTTTTCCTTTCTTCAGAATTATCTCTTTCATGTTGCGGATGTGATTGTTGCGGTTACTTGAAGAAGAATCTGACGATGTCCATTCCGTTGGCATAGATGAGAAGAGCTATCAGGAGCACCATGCCCGTCATCTGGGCGTATTCCATGAATTTTTCCGAAGGTTTGCGCCGGAATATCACCTCATAAAGGAGGAAAAGCACGTGTCCTCCATCAAGGGCTGGAATGGGAAGGATATTCATGAAAGCGAGTGCCACCGAGAGGAATGCCGCGATGTTCCAGAACGCTATCCAGTCCCACGACTCGGGGAATATGCTGCCTATGGATCCGAATCCGCCTACCGACTTGGCACCCTCTTTCGAGAAGACGAGTTTCATGCTCTGGGCGTAGGCCGTGAGCCTGTCCACACCCATCTCTATGCCTCGCGGCACGGAGGAGAAGAGCGTGTATTTCTTCTCCTGGGTGGTGAAGAATGCCGACGGGTCAATCTCAAGGCCCACACCCATCTTGGAGTTGGATGAGAGTTTTACCGGAAGATTGAGGGTGTCTTTGCCCTCTCTCACCACCGTGAGGCTTATGGTCTTGTTGTCATGTCCTTCCAGAGTGGGAAGGAACTCCTGAAGCGCCGGTGTGGGAATGCTGTCGATGGCGATTACACGGTCGCCTTCCTTCACTCCGGCTTTGGCGGCGCCCTCGCCGGGCATCACCTGGGTGATGCGTGTCGGTATTCTGTAGGTGAAGAAGTTGATGGTGGCGGTGTCGCTCTTGGCTTCCTCGTCAAGACGGAAGATAAGATCCTGAGGCACTTTGACAGTGGTCTTCTTTCCGTTGCGGAGCACTGTCACTTCCTTTGCCTGAAGCATCGCCAGACGGGCTTCTGAAGGAAGCCCCTCGAGGCTCTTTCCGTCTGCTTCAAGAGGAATGTCGCCGTTGTGGAAGCCGGCTTTCAGCGCCTCTCCGGAAAATTGCATACCCATGTCGGCATCCGTCACCGACACATATTTCTCGCCGGTGGCGAAGACTATTCCGGCATATATGATTATGGCGAGAAGAAAGTTGAATAGCACGCCGGCTATCATAACGAGAAGACGCTGCCATGCCGGCTTGCTGCGGAATTCCCACGGCTGTGCCGGCTGCTTCATCTGCTCCGTGTCCATCGACTCGTCGATCATGCCCGAAATCTTGCAGTAGCCTCCGAGCGGTACCCAGCCTATGCCGTATTCGGTATCGTTCCAGAATCCCTTTTTGTCATGTGCCGTCTCCTCCTGGCGGTCTTTGCTCTCTGTGGAGGAGTGTTCAGTTCCGTCGAGGTTCTTCTGCATGCCGAGGCCTCCCACATATTTGCCCGGTTTCCACTTGAACAGTTCTTTCCAGGGGTCGAAGAAAATATAGAATTTCTCTACGCGGATTCCGAAGATGCGGGCGAAGAGGAAGTGGCCGAACTCGTGTATTATTATGAGAATTGCCAACGCGAGCACAAGTTGTGCCGCTTTAATCAGAAATGTTTCCAATGTTTATTTCTTTGCTATTTTGTCTGTGTAAGTTCTTGCTATCGAGCGCGCTTCGGCATTCGTGGCCACGAGCGTGTCGAGATCCGGAGAAGGACTCCAGTCAGCCGTGTCCATAGTGTGGCGTGCCACTTTGGGCATGTCCGTGAATCGGATCTCACCTTCAAGGAAGGCTTGCACCGCTATCTCGTTGGCGGCGTTCAGGATACATGGCATGGTGCCCCCTTTTCCGATGGCTTCGAAAGCATAGCCGAGCAGCGGGAATTTCTCCATGTCGGGGCGCTCGAAAGTGAGATGCATGTAGTCTTCGAGCCTCATAGGAGGCATAACTGTGCCGAGGCGCGAGGGATAAGATAGCGCGTAGCGGATGGGAGTGTGCATATCGGGCACTCCGAGCTGCGCTTTCACGCTGCCGTCACGATATTCCACCATGGAGTGAACTATCGACTGCGGATGCACCACCACTTCAATCTGATCGGGCCTGCAATCGAAGAGCCAGCGGGCTTCTATCATCTCGAAGCCCTTGTTCATCATCGAGGCTGAATCTATCGTCACCTTAGCCCCCATGTCCCAGTTGGGATGCTTCAGTGCGTCGGCGGGAGTGACGTGTTCCAGTTGTTCCCTTGAGTATGTGCGGAAAGGGCCGCCGCTCGCGGTGAGTATGATTTTTTGCATCTCGTCGCGCCGTTCGCCCACCAGACACTGGAAGATGGCTGAGTGCTCGCTGTCTACGGGAATGATCTCAGTGTCGTATTCCCTGCATAGTCTCGTGATGAGCTCGCCTGCCACTACGAGTGTCTCCTTATTGGAGAGCGCTATGGTCTTGCCTGCCTTTATCGCCTCGATGGTGGGGATGAGGCCGCTGTAGCCCACCATTGCCGTCACCACGGAGTCAACCGATGGGTGAGCCGCGGCCGCGGCTATTGCCGCTTCGCCTGCGGCGATTTCGATTCCGCTACCCACGAGGGCACTTTTCAGGTCGGGGAGATATCGCTCCTCGCCGATGACTACGAGATCCGGTCTGAATTTCAACGCTTGCTCGGCAAGAAGTTGCCATTGGCGTCGGGCTGTCAAGACTCCGGCCCTGAAGCGATCGGGATATTCCGCTATGATGTCGAGTGTCTGGGTGCCGATGCTGCCGGTCGATCCGAGAACTCCTATGGTTTTCTGTGTCATATATAGGTTGATGTCTGTTGTCAGTTGGTCTGGTTAAGGTATCTGGCCGGCTCCACGGGTGTGCCGTCGTGCCACATCTCGAGAAAGAAGCGGCCCGGAGCCGTGGCGCCTCCCGAAGCGCCGTGAGCGATCACGCTTCCGCCTTCCACGTGCATGCCGGGAGCCACTGAAGGCGTACCCACATGGGAATAGCGTGAGGCGAAGCCTCCGTCGTGCTGTAGGATGATGGCGCATCCTCCTTCGGGAGCCGGATTCTGTATGGCCAGTATTCTCGCGTCGGTGAGCGCGCACACCGGGCTTCCTTTGGGAGTGACGATGATGGCTTTCGCAGGATTCTGACTGTTCTCGGCTATCATGGCTCCGGCAGCCACCGGGTATAGCCGCAACTGGCCTGCCGCGAGGGGAGCGAGCACCTCCACGTTGTATTCCTAGCTCTCTTTCAGTTGGCTGATTAACTCTATCTCGCGCGGTGAAGCCGGCAGAAGTGAGTCGGGTGGCAATTCGTTTGGAGTGGTCTCCGCCTGTACGCTGTCGGTAGCGGTGCGGTCGGTGTCGAGCACCGTGAGGATGTTGGCTATGTACTGGCTGTTGAGGGTGTAGGCATCCTTGATGGAATCGATGCGCAGCATGCCCGCTTCAGCAGCGCTTCGCTCCCCCTTCTTGAGATAGCCGGGCATCAGGTTCCTGAGCGGAGTTGCCACGATTAGCAGCGACGTGAGAAGGATGAGGGCGAATACCGAGGCCAGAGCCACACCCCACAGTGCTGCCGGACGCATGGAGACCTTGACGATATCGCGCAGGCGCGATTCGTCTTCAATCGTTATTCTGTAGCGTCGTCTGGCTTTCATCAGGCCTCGTTTTTGGGTGTTGGTCTCCTTATATCGGGATGCGTGCCCGTTTTAATCTGCAAATTTAATGAAAAATCTCCAATTAATCAAATCTATTTCAGGCTCAGACCCCGGGAAGCAAAATTAATCCCCGGAATCAGAGATTCCGAGGATTATCATGCTCTTCTCGCGGAAGATTCAGAAGAGCCACTAGCCGGACTCGAACCGGCGACCGTCTCGTTACGAATGAGATACTCT
>CAMWXO010000127.1 GCA_947178245.1 uncultured Porphyromonadaceae bacterium | reverse complement strand
CTGCTCGACAGCGCATGGCTACTGACCAAGGACATTGACGGCAACACGAAAGATGTCACGACCTGGGTGGGAGAAGCCGGCATGTTCGATATAGCAAATCCGGCTACCCGCGAATGGATGTGGCAGAGGATGAGTCCGCTCACAGCCGAGGGATTCTCGGGCTGGTGGGGTGATCTCGGCGAGCCGGAGGTGCATCCGCTGGAAATAGTGCATGCCAACGGCGAGACGGCCGAAGAGTTCCACAACGTCTACGGCAACGAATGGAGCAAGATGATCTACGACGGACTGCGGAAAGACTTCCCCGACATGCGCCCGATGCTGATGATGAGGGGAGGCACAACCGGGCTGCACCGCTACGGAGTATTCCCCTGGACTTCTGACGTGGCTCGTTCATGGGAGGGGCTGCAGGCGCAGAACAAGCTGCTGCTCGGCTCAGGCCTGTCGGGACTGGGCTACATGAGCAACGATGTGGGCGGCTTCGCCGTCGATCCGGAGAAGCCCTTCGACCCGGAGCTATATGTGCGCTGGGTGCAGGCAGGTACCTTCTCACCGATACTGCGCACCCATGCGCAAGACAGGCCCGAACCATATCACTATCCCAAGCAGGAAGACATCATCAGACGCTTCATAAGAATGAGATATGAATGGCTGCCCTACAACTACACGCTCGCCTACGAGAACGCCACATCCGGACTTCCGCTGATGCGCACGCTCAACTTCAGGGGTAACGAAGAAGACGCTCATCTGGGAGACATAAGTGACGAATATCTCTGGGGCGACAATGTACTCGTGGCTCCCGTCACCCGGCAAGGCGCACGCACGCGCAAGGTCGCGTTCCCGTCAGGCACATGGGTGAATTGGAACAATACGGCCCTGACATACAGGGGAGGCACCACTGCTTCGGTAGCGGCCCCCCTCAATACACTGCCGCTTTTCGTGAAAGCAGGAAGCTTCATACCACTATACACGAAAAAAATCGAGAATACTTCGGAATATGACCCCTCTGTGCTGACCGTGAAATATTTTCCCCGTAAGGAATGGAGCGAATATACTCTCTTCGATGACGACCGCCTCTCACCCACATCATTGGAAGACGGCAATTATCAGCTCACCACTTTCCGCGGATCAGAGCAGGGATCGGAAATTTACGTCGAAATCTCTTCTGAAGGAGAATATGCCGGAATGCCGGCCTCACGTGCCATCACAATGGAGATTATTGGCGTGACCCCTCCACGCGCGCTTGAAATCAACGGCAAGCGTCAGGACTTCCGTTATGACGCATCCACCCGAAAAGTGGTCTTCACTGTGACCTACGACTATACCAAAACCAACATCAAACTTTTCTAACATTCATCCTACACACGATATGACTATAAGATTGACCCTCACACTTTCGGCTATCGCGCTCTCAGGCACCGCCGCACTCGCATGCACCAACCTGATAGCCGGAAAAAAAGCCACAACCGACGGAAGCGTCATGATCACATACGCAGCCGACTCTCACACGCTCTACGGCGACCTCTCGCACACTCCCGCCGCGGTGCACAAACCCGGAGCCATGCGCACCGTGAAGGAATGGGACACGGGCAAGATACTCGGTGAGATACCACAACCGGCCAAGACCTACAATGTGGTGGGAAATATGAACGAATATCAGGTTGCCATCGGCGAGACCACATGGGGAGGCCGCGAAGAACTGATGGACACTACGGGAAACTCCATCATCGACTACGGATCGCTGATACAGATAGCCCTCGAACGCTCAAAAAGCGCGTCAGAGGCTCTTGACGTCATGACCTCGCTTGTGGCTGAATACGGCTACGCATCGGAAGGGGAATCATTCACCATCGCCGATAAAAACGAAGTGTGGGTGATGGATATGATAGGCAAAGGGGCTGAGAAAGGCGCCGTATGGGTGGCGGTGCGCATTCCCGACGACGCCATCTGCGCACATGCCAACGAGCCGCGCATACGTCAGGTTGACCTCAAGGACAAGAAGAACGTGCGCTATGCGAAAGACATGATTGAATTTGCGCGCAAACGCGGCCTCTACGAAGGTAAGGACTCGGATTTCTCTTTTGCCGATGTCTACGGCTTCCACGACAACGCTACGCGCCGCAGCTGTGACGCCCGTGCATGGGCCTACATGCGTGAGTACGCTCCCGAGATGGATAAATACTACAGCTGGTGCAGCGGCGAGAGCGACACTCCGATGCCTCTTTACGTAGTGCCGGAGAAGAAGGTCTCTCTCGAAGACATGATGCTCTCGATGCGCAGCCATTTCGAGGGAACACCCTTCGACATGACGCAGGACGTAGGAGCCGGCCCTTACCATGTGCCTTATCGCTGGCGCCCGATGGAATATGAAGTGGACGGCAAGAAATACTGCATGGAGCGCGCCACAGCCACGCAGCAGACCGGCTGGAGCTTCGTGGCACAGTGCCGCGACTGGCTTCCCGACCCCGTGGGCGGCTTATTCTGGTTCGGCACGGACGACACCAACACCTGCGTCTACATGCCCCTATATTGCTGCCTGACCGAAGTTCCCCTGCAGTTCACCGTAGGCGATCTCTATCACTTTGACATGGACTCCAACTTCTGGATGAACAACTGGGTGGCCAATCAGGCTTATAACCGCTATGACCAGATGATACCCGACATCCGCAAGGTGCAGAACTCTCTCGAAGACAAGTATCGCTCATCGCGCGCCTCATCTGATGCCGAACTGGCACCTCTCGCCGAAGCCGGGTTCTTAGGAGAAGTGACCACGTTGGCCAATCTTCAGGCGGCGGCTATCGCTAAGGAAGCCACCGACGCATACCGCGAGCTTGCCCAGTTCCTGCTTGTGAAGTATATCGACGGAAACGTCAAGAATCAGAACGAGGACGGAAGTTTCAAGCTCAATCCCTACGGACTGCCCGCCTCGCCCTCACAGCCGGGTTACGACAAGAAATATTACGAGACTATCGTGAAAGAGACCGGCGACCACTTCCTGCTCAAGTAATATGTTTTACAACATATCTGCGTTATTTTTTAGAAATTTTCCAAAAATAATTCCAAATTTACTTGGTTGAAAGTCAAAAATGATTTATATTTGCAAGTGAAAACGCGACCATCGCGTAAGAACACCTAAAGCAACCTTAAAATCAACGCCAATATGAACATAAACGAAATCATGGCCAACCTCGAGGCCAAGCATCCGGGAGAAAATGAGTTTCTTCAGGCAGTGAAGGAAGTGCTTCTTTCAGTTGAAGATGTCTATAATCAGCATCCTGAATACGAGAAAGCGCGCATCATCGAGCGCATGGTGGAACCCGACCGTATCTTCACTTTCCGCGTCACCTGGATAGACGACAAGGGCGAAGTGCAGAACAACATCGGCTACCGCGTTCAGTTTAACAACGCAATCGGCCCCTACAAGGGCGGCATCCGCTTCCATGCGAGCGTGAACCTGTCTATCCTGAAGTTCCTCGGCTTCGAGCAGACTTTCAAGAATGCACTCACCACTCTGCCTATGGGCGGCGGCAAAGGAGGCAGCGACTTCTCTCCCCGCGGAAAGAGCGACGCCGAGATCATGCGCTTCTGCCAGGCATTCGTGCTCGAGCTCTGGCAGAACCTCGGCCCTGACCGCGACGTTCCGGCCGGCGATATCGGGGTAGGCGGACGCGAAGTGGGCTACATGTACGGCATGTATAAGAAACTCGCACGCGAGAACACCGGCACGTTCACCGGCAAAGGCCTCAGCTTCGGCGGAAGCCGGCTGCGTCCGGAAGCCACCGGCTACGGCGCCATCTATTTCGTGCAGAACGTTCTGAAAAAGAACTGGGGTGAAGACCTCGCCGGCAAGACCATCGCCATCTCAGGCTTCGGCAACGTGGCATGGGGCGCTGCCAAGAAGGCAACCGCTCTCGGCGCTAAAGTGGTGACCATCTCCGGCCCCGACGGATATATCTACGATCCCGCCGGACTCGACGACGAGAAGATAGAATATCTGCTCGAACTCCGCGCTACGGGCAACGACATCGTTGAGCCGTATGCAGAGCAGTTCCCCGGCTCGGAATTCTTCCCCGGCAAGAAACCCTGGGAGCGCAAGGTGGACATAGCCCTTCCCTGCGCCACTCAGAACGAGCTCAACGGCGAAGATGCAAAGATGCTGATAGCCAACGGAGTTCAGCTTTGCGCCGAGGTCAGCAACATGGGATGCACCCCTGAAGCCATCGACGCATTCATCGCCAACAAGACCATCTACTGCCCCGGCAAGGCAGTGAACGCCGGCGGCGTGGGAGTCTCCGGCCTCGAGATGAGCCAGGATGCAGAGCATCTGCAGTGGAGCGCCGAGGAAGTGGATCAGCGCCTGCACACCATGATGAGCGACATACACAATGCCTGTGTGGAACACGGAATGCAGGAAGACGGCTACATCAACTACATGAAGGGCGCCAACATCGCCGGCTTCCTCAAAGTGGCCGACGCTATGATGGGACAAGGCATAATATGATAATTTTTTGAAAAATTCTTGCCTGATTCAGAAAAAAGTATTAACTTTGCAGTCACAAAACCGGCCACTATAGCTTAGTTGGTAGAGTATCTCATTCGTAACGAGACGGTCGCCGGTT
>CAMWXO010000126.1 GCA_947178245.1 uncultured Porphyromonadaceae bacterium | reverse complement strand
TGCGGCAGGTTTCTGTCGCGGCCGCCAGGGCCGCGCTCACGATCGAGACCAAATTGGAAAACACCGGAAAAAGGAATGTAGACGCCCGCATCCTGACCGAAGTGCTCGCTCCCGATGGAAGAAATGTGGCTGAGGCGGAGACTTCCGCGAAGCTCGCTCCCGGCAGCGTCACCGAAGTATCACTCCCGGCGGAGGTCGCCAATCCCGAGCTCTGGAGCATCGGGCAGCCAAGCCTCTATACCGTGGTGACGAAGGTTTTCGACAAGAAAAAACTGCTCGATGAGGAGATAACGCGCACAGGCTTCCGCTTCATGGAATTTGACGCGCAAAAAGGCTTCTCGCTCAACGGAACACCCACGAAAATACGCGGCGTGTGCATGCATCACGACCTCGGCGCTCTCGGCGCGGCTGTCAATACCACCGCCCTGCGCCGCCAGCTTCAGATAATGAAAGACATGGGAGCCAACGCCATACGCTGCTCCCACAATCCGCCGGCACCGGAACTTCTCGACCTCTGCGACGAGATGGGCCTGATGGTGATGGACGAGGCTTTCGACATGTGGCGCAAGAAAAAGACCGCTCACGACTATTCGAGATATTTCGACGAGTGGCACGAACGCGACCTGACCGACCTCGTGACCCGCGACCGCAATCACCCCTCGGTGATAATCTGGAGCATAGGCAACGAGGTGCTCGAGCAATGGAGCGATGCCAAAGCCGACACCCTCTCGCTCGAGGAGGCCAACCTTATCCTGAATTTCGGACAATCGGCCGACATGCTCGCCAAAGACGGAACGGAAATGAGTGTCAATTCATTGCTGACCAAGAAACTGGCCGATATGACCAGGGCGCTCGACCCGACGCGCCCCGTGACGGCGGGATGCCAGGAGCCGGATCCGGGTAATCACCTTTTCCGCTCAGGAGCACTCGACATAATCGGATATAACTACCACGACGAGTGGTTTAAGAAGGTGCCCGAGAATTTCCCGGGTATACCTTTTATCGTGACCGAGAGCGTCTCGGCGCTGCAGACAAGAGGCTACTACCGGATGCCTTCCGACAGCATGTATATCTGGCCGAAACGCTGGGATAAAGCCTTTTACGAACCTTCATTCTCCTGCTCCTCTTACGATAACTGCCACGTGCCCTGGGGCTCCACGCATGAGGCGTCGATGCGCGAGGTGGAGGAAAATGACTTCATCATGGGGCAGTTCGTCTGGACGGGCTTCGACTACATCGGCGAACCCACACCCTACGGATGGCCGGCGCGCAGTTCCTATTTCGGCATCGTAGACCTTGCGGGCAATCCCAAGGACTCATACTATATGTATCAGAGCCAATGGCGCCCCGACCTCGACGTGCTGCACATCTTCCCTCACTGGAACCATGCGGAAGGCGAGGACGTGGACGTATGGGCTTATTTCAACAACGCCGACGAGGTGGAGCTCTATCTCAACGGCCGCTCGCTCGGCACCAGGGCGCGCAACGATTCGACCTACCACGTGGCATGGCGCGTACCCTTCGAGCCGGGCACTCTCGAAGCCGTCTCGCGCCTGAATGGACGCGAGGTGAAGCGCGCGCAGGTCACCACAGCCGGCGAGCCGGCAGCCATCCGCCTCACGCCTGACCGCACCACGATAGCGGCCGACGGGAGCGACCTTTGCTTCGTGAAGGTGGAGATCATCGACAAAGACGGCAATCTCTGCCCCAATGCAGAAAACGACGTGACCTTCACGGTGGAGGGCTCGGGATTCAATGCCGGCGTAGACAACGGCAGCCCCATATCGATGGAGAGGTTCAAGGCCGACCACAGGAAGGCATTCTACGGCAAAGCACTGCTGATAGTGCAGAGCGACGGCACTCCCGGCACCATCAGGGTAGAAGCCACGTCGCCCGGACTCGCATCATCGTCATTCACGGCAGATGCACAATAACGAGGCCTTTCACAACGTTAATTACTATCAACCATAACATCTAACCTGAAATGACCCACAGACAATCACTCCTGACCATAGCGCTGACAGCGATGGCCGCATCAGCTTCACAGGCGGAGACGCCGGCTTACCTTAACCCCGACGCTCCGCTCGAAACCCGTGTGGAGGACGCCCTTTCAAGAATGACTCTTGAGGAGAAAGTGGCACTCTGCCACGCTCAAAGCAAATTCTCGTCGCCCGGCGTGGCCCGGCTCGGCA
This sequence comes from uncultured Porphyromonadaceae bacterium, assembly GCA_947178245.1. Lineage (GTDB taxonomy): Bacteria > Bacteroidota > Bacteroidia > Bacteroidales > Muribaculaceae > Lepagella. Next base: position 2,532 of record CAMWXO010000126.1, on the reverse strand, counting down.
TCCCCGAACTATGGATGAGCGACGGCCCGCACGGAGTGCGCGCCGAGATAAACTGGAACGACTGGGGATATTCCAACTGGACCAATGACTCAATCACGGCCTTCCCGGCCCTTACGGCGCTCGCGGCCACATGGAATCCGGATCTCGCAGCGCTCTACGGAAAAAGCGTGGGCGAGGAAGCGCGCTACCGCGAGAAGGATATTCTGCTCGGCCCCGGCGTGAACATCTACCGCACTCCGCTCAACGGCAGAAACTTTGAATATATGGGTGAAGACCCGTACCTCGCAGGCGAGATGGCTGTGCCATACATCAAGGAACTGCAGAAAAACGGCGTGGCGGCCTGCGTGAAGCATTTCGCCCTCAACAATCAGGAGACATGGCGCGGATCGATCGATGTAGACCTGTCTGACCGCGCCCTCTACGAGATATATCTCCCGGCGTTCAAGAAAGCCGTGGAGGAAGGCGGAGCATGGAGCATCATGGGAGCCTACAACCAATTCGGCGGACAGCACTGCTGCCACAACAGCCGCCTGCTCAACGACATACTGCGCGGAGAATGGGGCTTCGACGGAGCGGTGGTGACCGACTGGGGCGGAGCCCACGACACAAAGGAAGCGGCCCTCAACGGACTCGACATCGAGATGGGAAGCTACACCAACGGCCTGACTTCGGAAAGCAATTTCGGATATGACGACTATTATCTCGCACGCCCCTATCTCGAGATGATAAAAAGCGGGGAAGTGCCCGAGTCTACAGTAGACGAGAAGGCCCGCAATATCCTGCGCCTTATCTTCCGCACCGCGATGAACACTGAAAAGCCTTTCGGCTCGAAGTGCACCCCCGAACACTATGCGGCAGCCAAACTCATCGGTGACGAATCTGTGGTGCTTCTGAAAAACAGCGGCATCCTTCCTCTTGACGGCTCTAAATACGGCTCGATCCTCGTGGTTGGCGACAACGCAGTGCGCCGGCTCACCGACGGAGGAGGATCTTCCGAACTGAAAGTGCAGGACTATGTCTCTCCCCTCGCGGCCCTGCAGACGCTATGGGGCGACAAGGTGAAGTTCGCTCAGGGCTATATGGCCGGCAGACCGATGTATGAGCATGAGGAAGTGATTCCCGAGGCAGTGCAAGACAGCCTGCGCGCCGAGGCCGTGGCGATGGCCAAGGACGCCGACCTGGTGATCTTCTTCGGAGGCCTCAACAAGAACGCATGGCAGGACTGCGAGAGCACCGACAGGCGCGAATATGACCTCCCCTTCGGCCAGAACAGGCTCATCGAAGACCTTATCGCAGCCAATCCAAACATCGTGATAGCCAACATCACCGGTAACGCCTACGCCATGCCCTGGGCCGACAAGGTGCCCGCGATACTCCACGCATCATATCTCGGAACTATGGGCGGGGCTACAATGGCCGATGTTCTGTCGGGAGCCGTGAATCCATCGGGCAAACTCCCCTACTCCATCCCCTTCCGCATTGAGGACAATGCCGCGCACTCTTTCGGTGAAGCTTCCTATCCCGGCATCGAGACAGTAGACGCCGACGGACGCAAGCATCAGAAGCAGACCTACAGCGAAGACATACTCGTAGGCTACCGCTGGCACGACACAAAAAAAATCCCTGCGCGCTACGCTTTCGGCCACGGCCTGAGCTACACCACATTCGTGCTTGGCAAGCCATCGGCCTCATCAAAGGAACTGAATGCCGACGGCACGCTGAGCGTGAGTATCCCCGTCACCAATACGGGCACCCGCACAGGAGCCGAAGTGGTGCAGCTCTACATCTCCGAACTCAAGCCCTCGCTCATGCGCCCGGAAAAGGAACTGAAATCGTTTGAGAAAGTATATCTCGCTCCGGGCGAGACGAAGACCGTCACTTTCACCATCGACCCCTCGATGCTCGCATTTTTCGACGCTGACGCACACGCATGGAAGACTCAGCCGGGGCGTTTCCGCGCCATTATCGCAAACACCTCAGCCGGCAAGAAATCTCCCTCGGTAGACTTCACCCTGAAGTGATATCATCAGCAGCCTAATGGATATCGCGGACTATCTCGAACAGGGCGGCATAAAAGCCACGCCCAACAGAATACTGACGCTCCGGACTCTATTCGAAGCGTCGGCTCCACTCTCGCTTCTCGAGATTGAGGTGCTGATAGGCTCTATGGAGCGCTCAAGCATTCTCAGAGTGCTCAACCTTCTCACCGACAAGGGACTGGTGCATGTGATGGAAGACGGTCGCGGAGTGACGAAATATGAAGTGTGCCGCAGTCACGACCACAAGGTCGCCGACGACCATCACGTGCATTTCTACTGCCAGAAATGCTGCCGGGTATATTGCCTCGCCGACACGCATATCCCCCATATCGAAGTGCCTGAGGGTTTCGAGACCCGCAACGTGAACTTCATGCTGAAAGGAATCTGCGCCGGATGCAACAGCAAAGCATAGCTATAATATTTCTAAATGCATAAGTAATTTAAGTTTCGCATGCTCAACTTAAATTAGTTTAAAAGTTTAGGTGTTTAAGAA
>CAMWXO010000125.1 GCA_947178245.1 uncultured Porphyromonadaceae bacterium | reverse complement strand
GTTGCGCATCTCGTCGGCCTCATGGAGAATCACGGTATTGACGTTGACGAGCTTCACCACTCCCCTCTTGATGAGGTGGATGAGGCGCCCCGGAGTAGCCACTATCACCTGCGCCCCCTTCTTGATGGCCTTTATCTGCGATTCGATCGAGCTTCCGCCGTAGACGGGAATTATCTTCACGGCTTCGAGATATTTGGCGAAGTCGGCGAGGTCGCCCGCTATCTGGAGGCAGAGTTCGCGCGTAGGAGCCACTACGAGCGCCTGGGTTGCATCTGAATCGGGATTGATGCGCTGCAGCAGCGGAAGTCCGAATGCGGCGGTCTTTCCCGTGCCGGTCTGGGCGAGGCCCACCACGTCACCGTTTTTCTCGAGAAGGTGGGGAATCACCATTTCCTGTATGGGCATCGGATGCTCGAATCCGAGTTCGCCGATAGCCTGCAGAAGGCGCGGTTCTACGCCGAGTTGGTCGAAGGTAGTCATATCTTGTGTCATGTTCAAACTAAATTAAGATTAATACTTCAGTTAGAACACCCGTATGCTCAATTTAGTTTGTAGTGCATAATAAAGTGCAAAATTACAAAAAAAAATCGAATCGGAGGGTATCCGGTTCGATTTTCCTTTGTAGAGCGTGCCTTATCAGTGCACGAGAAGTTTTTCAGTAGAAGAGGCCGAGCGCAGTATGTAGAGACCCTTGCCGAGCGCGGGCACCTCAGATTTGCGTACTCCCGCCTTCAGGAGCACACCGTCGGGCAGATATACGTCTACTGTCTCGTCGGCGGCGATCGCCTCGACGCCGAGTTCCTCATATTCCGCCTCAGTCATCACCTGATATTGGTCGATGCCTATGGGACGCATGCCCTCGAGCTTCATGTAGGCCTGATTGCGCGGCACGGCTGTGTAATCGGCTTTCTTGAAGACGAGTTTTCCGTCGTCCTCACCAAGCACGCGCATGGAGCTCTGGTCGAAAGCGGTCTGATTCACGCGGCCATCCACATTGAAGTCGAACCATACGCCTTTCAGCTGATTGTCTTTCACATCGGCGGCTGCGCCGGCAGCGCCTACTGCAAGGCGATTGTCGGAAGGAAGCGGGCCGGCACAGAGGATGATGACCGGAGTGGCGGCGGGAATCACGCCCTCATACTCCTTGAGCACCATCACCTTCTTGTTGGTGTCGATCTTGTAGATGCCATACACCTTCACGCCGTCAGACACCGCAGTGAACGGGAAGTCGGCCATCAGTGTGGCGTAATACTTGCCGCCTGCGGTCACCGTGGGCGAAACGCCGAAGAAGTCGGTGGCTGAAGCATCATCCACCGCATTCACGTTCCAGACGGCGCCATATCCCTCGGCAGTGAACGACAACGTTGCGGTCGCATCTGAAGCGGGAGCGGAGTCACCGAAGAATTTCTTCGTGCCCGTCTTCGTCACCCATAAGCTGTAGCCCTCCTTGCCGTCGCCGAGATCGATGGGGAGCATCTTCACGTAGGAAGAGAATACTTTCTGGAAGTTTGTACCCTGAGTGGCGATATTATGATCGAGCGCCGAGCCGGAGGCCGGACCGGCAGTGATCTTCATCACGCATGCCGGATCTGACTGCGCGCGGAGCACGTCGGCTATGAGCTGGAAGGCCTTCAGGTCGTTGAGTCCGGTGTTGGAGATGGTCACCTTGTCGTCGAGCATGAAGAGGGTGCGCTGCGTGCCTGTGTTGCGGAGGCGGTAATAGCCTTCCTGAAGCGATCCTGCTATCTGGGCCACCTTAGCCTCATATTCAGCCTCGGTGAGCAGTGAGTATTGGGTCACTTTTTTCTCGGCGTCAGACTTCAGGCTGATATAAGCCTGATTGCGCGCCACGTATGCTGCGGTGGCGGGAGTCATCACGAGTTTGCCGTCGGCCACCGCGAGGCTGCGCATCGAGGGAGCGTCGTAAGCGGTGCGGTTGCCTTCCGTATCAAAATAGACAGCCGAGAGGAGATTGCCCTCTACGTTGGCTGCGTCGCCGGCAATTCCGACAGCAAGGCGGTTATCCGAAGCGAGAGGGCCGGCACATTGCACTATCACGGGAGTTCCAGCGGGAATCACGCCCGTCACCTCCTTCATCACCATTGCCTCGAAGTCTGTGTCGATGCGGGTGACGGTAAAGAATTTCACACCCTGCGATGCGGCCGATACCGGGAAGCCGGCCATGAAGGGTGCATAATACTTGCCGTCGACCGTTGCCGTAGGGGTCACGCCAAGATAGTTGGAATCGGAAAGCGGCTTGATCCACCACATGCGGCTGTTGCCTGTAGCGCTGACCGAAGCCGAGCCCCATTCCGCGCCGGCCGCGGTGGCATCACCGAGATAACGGTTGCCCGCGCCCGAATTACCGACGATGTTATATGTGTCCGCGCCACCTACTGCCGACGAGGGATTGAGGAAGAGTGCCGAGTTGAAGATTGCGTCGGTGGAAGTGCCCTGCGTGGAGAGGTTGCGGGCAGTCACATTGTTGTTGTGAGCCGATTTGCTCATGTAGAAGACAGAAGCCGGATCGGATGATTCGCGCAGGAAGTCGGAGCAGAGCTGGAAAGCGCTCACGTTGGGATCAGCACCGAAAGAACCCTTATTGTCCACAAGAGCGGCATAGCGCTGAGTACCGGCATTCTGCACACGGTAATATCCGTCGGGATTCCTGTCGCCGAGCGAAGTTAGATAAGCCATGTATTCAGCCTCCGTCATGCAGGTATAGCTTGACACAGCCATCTCCTCCTCATTATTGAGCAAGAGGTAGCACTGGTTGGCCGGAAGATATTCTATATTCGAAACTGTGAATGTCAGCTTGCCGTTTACCGACGTCAGCAGACGCATCGTATAAGGATTGTTGGGCGTGCGGTTCCAGTGGATGGCATTCGTATTGTTGTCGAAATAGACACCTTTGAGGCGCGAGCCTCCGAGATCGGCATAGTTGCCGTATCCGATACTGAGACGGTTGTCGGTGGCGAGCGGATGATCACACTCCACGATTACGCCGCATCCTCCGGGAATCCTGCCTTTTATTTCCTTCAGGATAACGATGCCAAACTGAGCATCCACACCGTTTACGATGTAAAACTTCACGCCTTCTGAATACGCCGTATAGGGGAAAGCCGCGAAGAGAGGATAATAATACTTGGAGCCGGCAGTCACTGTGGGGCATACTCCGAAATAAGAGTCGGAGGAGTTTTCACTAAGAGGGTCTATATACCACAGGCGGTTGTCGCCCTTGGCATCAGCCGATGCGAAACCCATCTCATCGTTGCCATCTGTGCGGAGATCACCGAGATATTTGGTGAAGCCGTACTTTGAGGCGTAAGCCAGGTAGGCCTGCTTGCCGTCGTAGACCTTATAGGCCATTATCCTGAGATATTCACCGAGGAAGGCATGGATGCTCGTGCCCTGTCCGGAGATATTGTAACTGTTGTTCGACCCGGCCTGAGACTCGTTCGAGATGTAGAATACCGATGCAGGGTCTGAGGAAGCCTTTAGGAATCCAGACCACAGCTGAAGTGCATTGACATCGGCGGAACTTGTCGACGCGTCGAAAGAGCCCCGGTTATCGGTCAGATAAGCGTAGCGCTTAGTCACCGCATTCTGCACTCGATAGAAGCCGTCGCCATCGAGATTGGCGAAGACCGGGATAGCAAGAAGGGCAGTCAGGGCAGATAGTAGAAATTTTTTCATAGCGGATATATTAGAAAAACGAAATACATCCGTCGTGCACTCGACACGACGGATGTGCTATGACTTAACGCTGTCTGCAATCAAAATATTGCATGGCAGAGCGAAAGTTTCTGATTATTCGCAAACGCAGATTGCTACGCGGTTGTCGATAGGATCAGCGTAGGGCTGCTCTTCAGCCTCACCCATGCTCTTGACCACGATGCGGTCAGCAGCGATGTTGTATTTGGTCTTCAGAGTGTTTGCCACAGTCTCAGCGCGCTGCTTGGAAAGGCGGAGGTTGATGGCGAGTGTGCCGGTGCCCTTGTCAGCGTAGCCGGTGATCACAACCTTAGCATTGGGGTGATTCTTGAGGAATTCAGCCACTTCGTTCACTTTCACCATCTCTTCCTTAGTGATAGTGTAGGTGTTGATGCGGAAGAATACGTCACGACGGAGCATTTCGGGCTTGGGAGCCTCTTCCTTAACCACTACGGGAGCGGCGGGAACCTCAACTACGCGCTCTACGATTTTCTCGATCACCTGGGGAGCGGGAGCCTCGATAGTGCGGACAGTCTTGTTGTATTTCGGGCCGAAAGTGTACTTGATGCCAACGAGGCCGTTGAAATACCAGTCAGCGTTGCCGGCTTTCTTAGAGTTGTAGCCGTCAGAGAGAACGTTAGCCATGAGCTCAACGCCAAGAGCAACATGCTCGGAAACGTTGAAGTTCAGATCCATACCGAACTGGCCGAGGAAGCGGGCAGTGGTCTTGTCCCAAAGAAGTTCGAGCGGGCCGGCGTTGTTGTCGGTAAGCTTCTTGCTTGCAGCAACGGCGTCGTCATTGTTGAAGCCGATATTTGCACCGAGACCGCCGATGAGGTCTACATCAACGAGACGGTTGGGGTTGTAGCCGCCGAGGATGTTGCAGAGGTTGAATACAACGTCTACAGTGGGAGCCACGTAGTTGTATTTCCAGTTCTGGTTGCCGATGGGCTCGCTGAAGTTGAGGGCACCGCGAGACTGCCATGCATTCACGGCGAGGCGGGCACCTACGTAGGGGCTGTCACTTATACACCTCTCCGAGCCCCCGAGCCGCTCATGCATCTCGTATGCCGTCTT
>CAMWXO010000124.1 GCA_947178245.1 uncultured Porphyromonadaceae bacterium | reverse complement strand
CATTTAATGTGGCAAGATAATATGCCCTGATTTCCACACGTTCTGCGCTCCAGCCTTCAATAAGCCATGGCTTGCTGACTACCGGCATCTGGGCATTCCCCTGCTGGGTAACGGTGATCACCACCTCCGTCATGTCGCTCTCGCGGGTCAGCACCAGCTTCGCCTCGCGTGCGTCGGGGCTACTGTTGGGGGCTACCAGGGCCTGCACTGTGACAGGATCTGCGGAGGCCTCACCCGAGGTGCGGTCGAGAGTCAGCCAGTTGCCCTGCTCCACCGGCTGGATTGTCCATGCATCGTGAGGCGAGTACACCTTGAACTCAACCATGTCACCTTCGTAGGACACGACGGGCACGTTCGACGGGGTGATGAAGAATGTCTCCGTCGAGCCCTCCTGGGTCACATTGAGGCGTATCGGGGTGAACGACCATGTGGGGCTACTCAGCACCACCTCGGCGAAGCGTATCGATGTGCCGGGATTGGGCGCCACCTTGATGCGGAAGCTCGTCTCCACCTCCGCCGACGAACCCTCAACAGGGGTGAAACCATCTTCCGATAGACCGACACCGGGCACAACCGTCACCCACGGGTGAGAGCAGGTGTAGACCCATGCCTGGTTTGCCGTGACCCTTACGAGAGGCTCCGTGTCGGTGTTGGTTCCGAATGCCGAGATGATGTAGCTCGGATAGTCCACGTCGATGCTCTGGCCATCCTGCTCGATATTTATCTCGATGCTCCTGCCGGGCACTTTCGTGCCGTCGCGCTCTATGGCGTAGACCGTCACCAGACACTTGCGTATCTCCTGCGTGCGGTTGGCCGCCGTCTCGATATAGAAATAGCCGTCGCCGATGTGGCCGGCCTTGTCAGCCGGTGTGTCGCCGTAGATTATCTGGCACCATGCCCCCTCGCAGTCGGTCACCTCCACTATCCAGCGGGTCGTTGAGGTGACGGTGAAGGGGGCGGCCGACTGTGCGGAGCCTACTTTCAGCAGGCCGTTCTCGAAGCCGGAGGCCGTGACGGAGAGTTTTATCTGCGATTCGCTTGCGGCGTAAAGCCCGGGCTCGACGTTGCTCGAGCATCCGGTAAACATCCCGGACAGCAGCGTTACAGCAGCCGCTGCGAGACAGATTCTTCCTATGCCGCGTATATGTTTTATCAGTTTCATTTGCTGAGTCTTGTGAGTAGGTTAGGAACTAAAGGTTTACCGATACGCCCACCGATGCACGGAAGCCTCCGCGCGTCATGTCGGCCAACTTGCATACGTTCACGATGTCGCCTCGGTTGCCGAGGGGGATGGCATATTCGGGGGTGAGGAACACCCCGAGGTGAGGAACGGGATGCCATGTGAGGCGGGCCCCGATCGAGAGGCAGTTGACCGTGAAGTTGTCGCCGGCGCTCTTCCCGGCTATGAGGTGCTGCTGCACGAAACCGAGCTGAGGCGTGAGGCCGAACCGCTCGGCAAAGCGCAGGCAATAGCCTGCCCGTATGCCCCACTCATCGACACGGTAGTCGGTTATCTGGTCGAGGATATTGTCGTCGTCGCCATACCAGTTCACTTTCTTAGTCCTGCCGAGACCCAAAGTATAGGATGCCGAGAGGTCGATCCCCTGCCACATGCCGCCGACGGTGAAGGAGACGCCACAGCGTTGTGCGGCGGTGAAGGCCACGGCACCGTAGACAGTGTTGCGCGGCACATACTGTATCTTATGCAGGATGACGGTGTCGACGAGAGTCTCGCCACGGGTGATATGGAAGCTCCTGGTGACGGGGGTGTAGCCACGGCGTGAGAAGGTCCACTCATAGTTGGCCACCGGCAGCTGCATCTCGCGCTCGGTGTGTATCACGGTGTCGGCCTGGGTCACGGTCACACCGTGCTCGGGGACTGTCATGATATTGAGGTAGCCGAGATGCGGCACGGGAGCGTTGGCCTTGATATGGTTCACCTCCCCCGGCACTACGCGGAAGGTGGTCGTGGCCGGTTCATGGTCGGGCTTGCGCGCCTCGATCACGTAGTCGTCGCCACGAAGACGGGTGACGAATTGACCTATTCCTTCACGTTTGTTCTGAAACCAGAGCTCAGCTCCGTTGTCCACGTCCACTATCACATCGCCATACTTGAGGTTCTCATGCTCCATCTGGAGGCTGAACTGCGATGGGCCCTCGCGCTCGATGTTGATGTCGTCGTCGAAGAGGAGGCTGCCGAGCTTGGCGCGCACGGCATGGGTGCCGTAGGGGATGTAGGTGTTGAGCGGGCTCACGCCGATGCTGTCGCCGTCTATCCAGATCTCGGCGTTGCGTGCAGATGCGGAGAGCGACACCTCCTTACCCTCCGGTGAGAGTATCATGGAGTAGACGCGCCCCTCCTTGATGTCGGTGGGATAGTAGAACGACATCGGGTCGTACTTGGGGTGTGAGATGGTCACCTTCTGCGAGGCACGCGGTATGTAGAGCCACACCTGACCGGGGCCATGCTGCTCCTGCCCGACGAAACCCTGGCCGGAGCCTCCGAATGTTAGTTCTGAACTTGGCAGCGACGTGTAGATCTTGATGATCGCCGCCCGTTTGCCGTTGCGGTCCCTGCGTTCCAGGGTGTTGCTCTGGGCATCCATGTCCTGAGGACGCGCCTCGAAATCGCGCACCGTCAGCTTCTGTGCCTCCGACGGCAACGCCGTCAGCAGTAAAAGCAAGACTTTGAATATTCGACTCATTCCGTAAGTAATTTTTGGTTGTTATTGTTTGTTTTATAATATTCTGCCTCACGGATGCAAGTACGTAAACCTGAATTTCAATCTAAAAATAAGGAAGAATGTCAAGTAAACGGTTCCATTTGCATATGCAAATTTATAAAAACTTCGCTAATACCGCAAATATCAATACTTTTTTCTATTGATATTTCAAAAGTACGCTTCAAAAAAAGACGCAGCCCGAAGGGCCACGCCTTTATTTAGAATGTAATTCTCAAAGAGTGTTAGCTTACTTGTTGACGAAGACAACATACTCGCCCGGCTGAAGCTCTGCGGGGAGAGCGGCGTCGGAGGCTGCGAAGAAGTCGACCATGCCATCCACTTTCGGAGCATCACTCTTGAATGTCACTTTCTGAGCCTCCTTACCGAGATTGGTGAGCACAACCACCTTCGAATCTCCCTTCTCACGTGAGAAAGCAAGCACGTCGTTGCTCTCGGCGGGATAATATACCATCTCGCCACCTTCAAGACCGGCTGCCAAAGCCTGCTGGCTATGCTTCAGGCCGTTCAGACGCTGATAGAATGTGAAATACTCGTTCTTCGGTTCCCATGTCGGCGCCTTATCCTTCTCGAAGAAAGCAAATGCACGGTTCATGCCTGTCTCCTGGCCGGTATAGATGAGAGGCATACCGGGAAGAGTGTAAGAAAGCACGGCGAAGGCTCCGGTGAGATTACCGAGACGGTCGAATTCGGTGCCTTCCCATGAGTTGAGGTCGTGGTTGGTGACCATATTCATCAGGTAAGTATCTTTCGGATAATCCACTGCCTGCTGATCAAGAAGACCCTTGATGTCGGCGGCATGTTTCTCGGGGAATTCACGCACCTTGCCGTCTTCACCCTTGAAGGTGTACTGTCCGGAAGTGGCTGCAATCTCGCTGAAGAGATCCTTCATAGGCCAGTTGTAGCCCATGTCGAAACCATTTTTGTGGAGGTCGGGCTGGCTTGCCTCGGCGAGCATGAATACATCAGCCTTAGCCTCTTCAAGCTGCGGACGTGCCTCGTCCCAGAAATCAGTGGGCACCTCTCCGGCTACGTCACATCTGAAACCGTCGACATCAACTTCCGTCAGCCAGAATTTCAAAGCATCGATCATGCCTTTGCGCATCTCGGGGTTATTGTAGTCGAAGCAATAGACATCGGTCCAGTCATAGACGCCCACCATATTGCCGAGCGAATCCTTCTCATACCAGTCGGGATGTTGCTCCACCCATACATTGTCGCGGCCCGAATGATTTGGCACCCAGTCGAGAATCACTTTCATACCATTGTCGTGAGCCTTCTTCACCATATCCTTAAACTGGTCGATGGTGCCGAACTCCGGATTGAAAGCCTTATAATCGGCCACAGCGTAGTAGCTGCCGAGCGTGCCTTTTCGGTCTTTCTTGCTGATGGGATGAATAGGCATCATCCAAAGGATGTCGACACCCAATTCCTTGAGGCGCGGAAGATCGCGGGCGAAGGAGGTGACGTTGCCCGAATCGGAATACTGACGGAGGTTAACCTCATAAATCACCGCGTTGCGGCTCCACTCGGGGTGTTTTACATTGGTAAAGGTGGAATCGCGCTCCACGCCTTCATTTTTGGCGGCCTTGCCGTTGCCTCCGCATGCGGAGAAGAGCATAGCTCCGATGAGCCCCAATGCTCCAAAGATCTTTCTCATGATGAATTTATTTAAGTTAACACGGGAAGAGACACCCTGCGGCAATAAAAACCTGCATAATGGCACCAGTCGCCCCGCTGATGCGCAAATTTACAACATTTCTATCAAACATTCCAATATTATTCGTTAATTTTGCAAAGCTTTATCGCCTGATCAATCTTTTAGATACGAAAGAAATGTCATAACCCCCTCTTTTTATGATATTTTATCAGATTTCGGAGCGAGGGTTGCAATCAGAGATAGGCCGGAAAAAACATTTTACGACCACTTCAAGGAATTTTATCATTCACAAATATATGGAAAAGAATTTCAAACGCACGCTGATCACATCGGCTCTCCCCTACGCCAACGGCCCCGTCCATATCGGCCACCTCGCCGGTGTGTAAGTGCCTGCCGACATCTATGCCCCCTATCTCCGCCTCAAGGGTGAGGAGGTGATGTCTGACTCATATACA
>CAMWXO010000123.1 GCA_947178245.1 uncultured Porphyromonadaceae bacterium | reverse complement strand
GAGAGGAGAGCCGTGAAGCGCACTCCCATCTTGTCGAGGATGATGCCCGCGAAGATGAGGAAGAAGATGAAGACATTGAGGAATGTCTCGCTTCCCTGCATGGTGCCGAAAGCGGTATTGTCCCAGCCGAGCTGACTCTGCACCAGATTCTTGATGGGCGACATAACGTCCATGAAGATATAACTGCAGAACATGGCCAGAGCCAGCAGCAGCAGAGCCGTCCATCTTGCCCAGGCCTTGTCGCTGAGCACGGTGATTTTGGAATCCATGTCTTAGATCTCTTTGTCGTGTTCGAGCAGAAGAGTCATCGACGGACGGTCGCACACCTCGGCAGGGCCGAAATACTGGATAGGCCCGGGATACTGATAGAGAGTATTGAGCATCAGGGTCTCGCGCATTGAGGCGAACTTCATGAAGGGTTTTCCCTTGAGGTCTACGAGTGCTTTCTGAATCACGGGCTTCATGTGGCCGTGACGCTTCTCCATATTCATCATCATTGTGATGGGGATACCGCCGGCAATCCAGTTCTCAGGCTTATCGGTGAGGTTGCGCACCGAACTCATGTAGCCTGTCACGCCGCTGTTGATAAGCATGGTGGCGTTGTAGCCGAGAGCGTAGCAATAGTCGGCGTCGAAGTTTGTCGGGTCGGCGCAGCGGCCTTCGTAGCCGAAGAAGTGGTGCTGGGTAGCATATTTGCCGTGATACTCGCCGGCCTTCTTGAGTTCGGCAAGACGCTTGCCCACCATGTCGGCGAGAAGTTCCTCCGTGTCGATAAGCGACACCTGCACGTTGCCGTGGCTGTCGCGGTCGAGGCTGAGCTGCAGTGCGATGTTCTTGGGGAGCGAGAGGAAGAGCTCCGCTTCCGACGGCTCCAGATATTTTGCGATGGCTTCAAGTTTCTCCTCATCCTTGAGAGAGTCGAACTCGGCGGCATGCTCGGCGAGGATATCATTGAGCTGCGCGATGAGAAGTTTCATCGAGGGGATGAACTCGATAAGGCCTTCCGGAACGAGCACCGTACCGAAGTTCCAGCCCATCTTGGCACGCTCCACAATCATGTAGCAGAGGGAATTGACAATATTGTCGAGGGTCATGCGCTTGGCCTGCACCTCCTCTGAAATGAGGCAGTAGTTAGGCTGCGTCTCGAGAGCGCATTCAAGCGCGATGTGGCTGGCCGAGCGGCCCATGAGCTTGATGAAATGATAATATTTCTTTGCAGAGTTGCAGTCACGCTGGATATTGCCGATCACTTCTGAATACACCTTGCAGGCAGTATCGAAGCCGAAAGAAGTCTCGATCCACTTGTTCTTCAGGTCGCCGTCGATGGTCTTGGGCACGCCGATCACCTGGACGCCGGCACCGTTTGCCTTGTAATATTCGGCAAGAACGCAGGCATTTGTATTGGAATCGTCGCCACCGATGATGACGAGGGCCTTGATATTGAGCTCTTTCAGCACCTTGAGTCCGGCATCGAACTGATCAGGGTTCTCAAGTTTCGTGCGGCCGCTGCCGATGATGTCGAAGCCACCTGTGTTGCGGTAATCTTTGAGGAAGCCCTCGGTGATTTCCATATACTGATGGTTGATGAATCCGGAGGGGCCCATCAGGAATCCGTAGAGGCGGCATTCCTTGTTGAGTTTCTTGAGAGCGTCGAAGATGCCGCTCACCACATTGTGTCCGCCGGGAGCCTGGCCGCCCGAAAGAATGATACCTACATTAAACGGTTCTTCCACACGGGTGGGATTCTCCTCCTGCTTGAACTCCACGATGGGGAGTCCGTATGTATTGGGGAAAAGTTTCTTGATTTCTTCCTGATCGGCCACTGACTCTGTAGGAGCGCCGACTTCCAGTCTTACTGCGCCTTTGAGGGCGTTGGGGAGTTTGGGCTGATATTCAGCACGTACTCTCTGAAGGGGACTTTTTTTCATCTTAAAATCTAACCTTATGAATGTGTTATTGTGTTGAATGCACTTTAAAGTGCAAAATTAATCATTTAATTCAACTATTGCAAAAAAAAGCGCGTTAATGAGCGAAATTATCTCTTCTTTATCGTAAAAATTCAGAATACCGGAATTTTTTCGATAAATAGCATTAAAAAATTTGGCACATTAGAAAAAATATAGTAAATTTGCGAATTATACCATCTACAGACTCTTACAGAAGATAACAAATCAAATGACAGATATGAAACGAATGCTTCGCTCACTTGCCATCGCAGTCTCGGCTGCCACTGCATTGACGTGCTATGCAGACATCGCAGTGCTTGACCTGAACAAGCGTAATTATGAACTTGAACACGACGGAGACTTTTCCCGTCAGGTATTTTCCGCTCAATACATGTGCGACATCGCAGGCTACAATTATATCACCACAGAAGATCTGGAGACCGCTCTTCAGGAAGACGTCGTGCTGCTTGCATGCTGCCTGAAAAGCACGACGTTTTCACGCGAGGAACTCGAGAAGATCAATTCATGGGTAAAAGACGGCGGTGTGCTCGTCTCTCCCGCTATCAGATCGGTCAGCTCAAGCTCGGCCGACATAATCGGAGAACTCTTCGGAATCGACGCCACACAGAAATTCGATAAACTGAACACTCGAACCGCGATCTTGTGGAATCCCGACTTCTACAATTTGCCTGAACTTGAATACATCGATGAAGATGAAGAACGAGAGACCTCAATAGGAAGCGTAAAGTCTTTCGCCATCCCGCAGAATGGCTGCGATGTGCTTGCAAACTACAACACAGGAGGAGCAGCAGTAGTGCGCAACACCCTCGGCAAAGGCAAAGCATATCTCGTAGGCATTTCGTGGAGAGATGTGGTGCAGCGCAATCTTCTCAATAAGGATCAGAATTCGAGCCGGCAATACAACAACGGCTTCGAGCCTTCTTCAGACGTCTGGGCGCTCTTCCTCCGCTCCATCCACGCTTCTGCTTCCGACCTATCAGTATGGAAATTCACTGTGCCCGGAGGATATACTCAGATTCTCGTGCCTACCCACGACTGCGACAGCCGCACTGCTTACGATGAGATGCACTTCATGTCGGAATATGAAAAATCCATGGGATGTAAAGGACATTATTTCCTCACCACCCATTATTACAGCGATAAGGTGAATTTCGGACATTCATATCTCTCCGATTTCTACAACTCCACCACAATTCCCAAGGCAAAGGCACTCCTTGCAGACGGGCATACCGTAGGCAGCCACTCCGTATGCCACTTCCCCGACTTCAATAAAGTGAAGAATACCGACGTAGTGACACGCGACGAATATGCACATCGCGCCACTTGCGAAGACGGCACGAGCAGAGGTGCCTCCACATGGGCGGAGATAGTGATGTCGAAGCAGATTATCGAGGGAGACCTGAACAATCATGTTCGTTCCTTCAGGAGCGGACACCTCTGCGTGAACTCCGATTTCCACGCCATGCTCGAGAAAGGCGAATATGAATTCCAGTCATGCTACACTGGAGGCGACCTGCTTTCGGAGTTTCCATTCTTCGGAAGATACGATAACACCTGGGACAAGGATTTGAGCAAAGTTCTGACTATTCCGCTTCATATCTCTGACGTATACAACAACAAAGAAGGCCAGACACCTCTCAACGACGACACCTGGAATACGCATCCTGCACCGGAGCAATGGTTTACCGCAATGAAAAAACTACGCGGAAACTACGCCAACGCCGTGCTCCTGATCCATCCCAACAGGGAGTGGAAGATGATCCTGCAGAAGCGCCTTGTAGAAAAACTGAATCCTTCAGAAGTGATCATGTATAACTTCGAGGACTACGGAGATTTCTGGCTCGCTCGCCACAATTGCAAGTTTGATTATGAATTCAATCCCGCTTCAGCGACACTCGTCATCACGACCGACACTGAAACAGCATTGAAAAACAAAATGCCCTTCGCAGTGGAAACCTCCCACAATATCTCGAACGCCGTGATTAAAGACGCCGCCGGACGTTCCTCTATCGAAGGAAAAATCAAGCGTCTCACCGCCACGCGCTATCTTATCATTCCCACCATCGGAAGCGGAGTGGAGGAAATCGGGTCATCGGCTGAGACTGAGACCGGCATCCGCGGAATTTTCGACCTTACAGGGAGGAAAGTGAACTGCAATGAGAGCGACCTTCCGAAAGGCATCTATATCGTGCGCGACAGCAAAGGCAGCCGGAAAATCAAAATCTAAAAATGGACAATAAAACCTTCATATCGACCCTGACACAGCGTCTCAACACCAACAGGGAGGAATGCGGAGAAATGATCGCCTCGCTGAGCCAGGTCATTGCCGAGGCAGCTCTTGAGGGAGACACCGTGACATTCCCCGGATTCGGCAATTTCGAGCCGAAGAAGCGTGATGAGCGCGTTGCCGCCCATCCCGCCACCGGCAAACTGATGCTTTTCCCTCCGAAACTGACCCTTACATTCAGACCCTCAACGCTTCTGAAACAGAAAGTTCGCCGTTATGAATAATAAAATAACTTTCCCGAAACTTGCCGCCCTGCTCGCCGACAAATCGGGACGCTCGAAAAGGTTTTCTGAAGATTTCATACGGGAATTTTTCGCCCTCATCAGCGAGACTCTTGAAGAGGGCGACACCGTAAAGATCAAAGGGTTCGGAAGCTTTCGCCTCTCCCGTGTTGAGCCGCGGATGAGCGTGGACGTGACCACGGGCCAGCCGATTGAAATTTCAGGTCATACGAAGGTAGTTTTCGCCCCGTCGAAGGAACTGGGCGAGACCATCAACTCTCCTTTCGAGGCATTCTCCCCATTGGAGATTGATGAAAATTTCGATCTGTCGAAGTTTGAAGGTGAAGCCTCGGATGAGGATGCGCCCGCACCCGCACCCACAGAC
>CAMWXO010000122.1 GCA_947178245.1 uncultured Porphyromonadaceae bacterium | reverse complement strand
TCTTAACGCGGGCCACGCGGCCCGCGGGGATACTATCTTACGAGTATTTTCTTTCCGTTGATGATATAGACCCCTGCAGGAAGTCCGGCTGCGGCATCGGCGGCTTTGACATTCCTGCGCACGGCGACACCCTGCAGATTGAAGACATCTACGTTGGCATCGAAATCTGCCGGTATGGCATCCGTAGCGGTATCGTCGGGATTGTGGGCCGGGAAGATTTTCTTCACCTTGAAAGGATGTCCTCCATAAGTCCAGAATCCTATTATATGGAGATGCGACGGATCCACCATCCTGCCGTTGTTATTTTTCATGTTGCGAAGATTCACCACCAACCTGCTGCGCGTACCGAAATCGATCATATAGGGATCCGACCAATAATTGTCGGTGTCGAATAGGCGCAGCGAAAGACCGGCACCGGGATTCTCAACCTCACAGATAAGGTATTCGTAGGAAGACAGATCAAGACCGCTTGAATAAGTCCAGCCGGCAAAACCATACGGCCCTGTCGTGATCTCGCCCGTCTGCTCGTTGAAAGTGCCGTTTTCCCATATCGACGGATTGAAGTAGCCATTGATAAGAGGGAACAGAGTGGAAACGAAATGCAGAGATTCCGTGCGTGTGTTTCCGTCCATGCTGTATCTGATGTCGCAATCGCTCTCTCCGGGACGGAGAGAGCTGAATGAAGATCCGTCCCACCCGAGGACTCCCGGATTGGAGATGCTTACCTCCATATCACCGGCCACGTTGAAGTCCACACCTATGCCTCGGTCGGCTATCAGCGCGGCGCCTTTGGAACTTCCGGTCATTATCACGGTCTCGCTACCCGTGGCAACTCCCCTCGGCGAGAAATAGAGGGCTGTATTCTTCACTTCCGGAAGAGACATGCCGGCATACTCCTCAAACCAGTGATATGCGGGCCACATGCAGGCATCGGGGTCGTTATACATTGTATAGTTTCCCTCCGTGCCGGCTTTTCCGTCGTATTGCGCAAGAAGTTCGGGGCCTGTGAAGAGCATCCAGCCCACGTTGCCGGTGCGGTCGGCGAGCAGCTTGAAGTTGGCGCCGAAACCCTGACCGAGCATCTTTCCGGTGATGCTTTTTCCCCATGATGCCTGATATTTCGAGGGCATCCAGTCCATCTCGGTCACGAGCATCGGTGCAATAGCGGCGCATGGCTCAATCTGATTTTTCCAGCCTGCGGCAAATGAGTCATATCCGCCGCCATAGCTTCCTCCGAGCTCATGGCTCGGCTCGATGGCGTCGCTTCCATACCAGCCCGGATAGACATGCACGGCATATCCGATATTTTTCCCTTTGACGGGATATTTGGCGAAGCCGGCATATTGCGACTGATAGGCGGTGCCGGGCACCCAGAGGATATTCTCGCACCCGTTGGCGCGCATCAGATCTACTATTTCCTGGAAGAACTGAGTCAATGGCTCGTTGCAGGCATCCGATCCGGCACCATAGTTGCCGTCAGTACCCTTAATCTGCACAGGTTCATTGGCAAGTTCGAACATGATATGAGGATTGTCGGTAAGCGCCTTCTGCTTTGAGACGTATCCCCAGACTTTCTTCAGGTATTCATGGTATTCACCGCCAACCTCTATCTTTTCCGGACACACGCCCGGCGGACGCATGACAACGTAAAGGCCCTTCGATATGGCATATTCAGCCATCGGGATGAAGACCCTGTCGAGATAATTGACAAATCGCGTGAAGTCGAAAGCGGATATGTCATTCTCGCCGGTAGTCTGAACTCCGGGCTTGTTTGACCAGTAGGGATCCATGTGCATGCGCAGATATGTCATCTTCCATCCGGCCCTGTCCATCACTCCGTCGAGGATATCCTTGTTGTAGCTGAGGCAAGCTGCCACATCGTAGTTGTTCCATTTGCGACCCTGCTCGTTGAACCATGGGCTGTAGGTCTGGCCGAAACCATGCAGATTCACTTTATTGCCATTCTCGTCCATGAGCCAGCGGCCCTCCACGTGAAGGCGCGGCATATCCATGCCCGGCCATGCCGCTGCGGTCAGGGTGCCCAGCAGCAAGGTGAGCATTATGGCTATGATGTTTCCTTGAAATCTCATTTGAATTGCCAATAGTCAAAGTTAAAGAGCTCCGGGCCCTTGCGACCCTTGAATACGAAATAGATATCGTGCATCCCGGGCACTTCTATCTGCGCCGGAGCCTCGATATAGGCGAAATTCTCCCAGCCTCCGGTGGCGGGCACTTTGAGTTCAGCCACGAGAGGGCCGTCAACCGAATCCATGTGCACTTCAATTGTGCCGCCGCGAAGTCCGCTTGCCGCCGAGGCGCAGAAAGTACGGGGGCCACCGCTCATGAAATTGGCATTGGCAACCTTGATGTAATCACCATTGTGAATATTGGAGACATAGACACCTTCACGAGCGTTCTGACGCGATGTCACGCCCTCTGACCACGCCATGGTCTCGGCCTCAACCCTCTGATAGGGATCGAGCATGCCCACGGCGGGAGCACCCTCTTTAGTAGGCAGGATAGTAGGGAATGTGCCGTCGGAATTATATTCAAATGGCTCCACACAGATGCTGCGGCCGAATCCGCCACCTCCGGGGAGATTGCCGGTGTGATAGAAGAAATATGACTTACCCTTGTAGTCAATCACGCCGGGATGGTTGGTGAAGGAGTTTGTCTCGTCTTTCTGCGGCATGATCGTGCCCATATATTTCCAGGGGCCCGTAGGGGAATCGCTCATGGAGTAAGCGATGTGCTCGGGAATGCCTCCGGCGGCATAGACCATATAGTATTTGCCATCTCTTTTATAGAACCAGGGGCCTTCCGTGTAGGAACTGCCGTATTTCTTTCCGGGCTCCATCGGCACTTCCTTTCCGGGGCCGAAACCTTCGGCATCGGGCACGAGTTTCTGCACCTCGCCCTCGAACGACACCATATCGTCGTTAAGCTTCACATAGTAGATAGTTGGATTACCCCAATAGAGATACGCCTGTCCGTCATCGTCGATGAAGCACGTCGGGTCGATGAAGTCCCAGTTTCCATCGGCGAGTGGCTTACCGATAGCGTCCCGGAACGGGCCTGTAGGTGAATCTCCCACCGCTACCCCGATCGCCATCGCTCCGGTGAGTTTTGAATGCAGAGGCACATAGAAATAGAACTTGCCGTTGCGCTCCACACACTGGGGAGCCCACGCCCTGTCATCACCCCATGAGAAATCCTCGATGGCAAGCGGCGAGCCGTGGTCGGTCCAGTTCACCATATCGTCTGTGGAATAGACACGCCATTCCTGCATCCAGAAGAAATCGGCATTGTTCTCGTCATGTCCGGTATATACATAGAGCCGATCGCCGTGCACCATAGGAGCCGGATCGGTCGTGAAGCATGTCTGCACGAGAGGATTCTCAGCAAGCGCGCTGCCTGAGGCCACAAGGAGTGAGAGGGAGAAGAAAAAACGTTTCATCATCTTATTATTTCATGTTTTGGAGAGGTTAATTCTGTTCAGGCCGGTTGGCCCGGTGGCACCCTGACGGCGTTTCACTGCCGGCAGGGTATTCTTATGCAAAGTTACCAAAAATTCCCGAAGCGGGCTTATTCCCGCATCGGGAAATTTTTTTAGCTTGAAGTCAGATTATTTCTTCACGATCTTCTTTCCGTTGGAGATGTAAAGGCCGGGAGCTGTAACTTCGTCGAGAGAGTCAGCAACCTTCACACCCTGCATGTTGTAGACGCCGGTGGCAACAGCAGTCGCGGAAATAGCATTTACTCCTGCTGAAGCTGCGAAGTAAGCGGCGGTGAGGGTAAGGGTTCCGGGCTCGCTGTTCTGGATTGCAATCTGCTTGATGGATTTCTTGCGATCTGCATCAAGAGGAACTACAATCTTGCTTTCACCGGGCTGTGCCTGTACCGGCACGTCATCACCTTCATTATACTGAATCATGACCTGAACAATGTAAGATACAGGTTCGAACTCAAGAACGAAGCTGTCATAGTCGCTGTAGTCGCCCTCGCCAAACCACCAGTTGACCCAGCCCCAGGCAGCGCCGAAAGTGATGGTCTTGGTATCAGCGTTATAATCAGCATTGCTGAGAGAGGGAAGCATGTCGAGAGTCTTGCCTTCAGATACTTCGCCACCTTCTTCGTTGTAAGTGATCTTGACGGAAGCGATGGTATATGAACCAACGAATTCGCCCGACTGGAGAAGGAGATGAACGCCTCCCTCTACATCAGCGGGAGCGGAGCCTTTGAATGTCACAGTCTGCCAGTCTGCATTTTCAGCAACTTCGGCAGCGCCTGCGAATACGTCGTTGCCCCATGCGCCCATCACGTAGTGAAGAGATCCGGAGAATCCTTTAATCTTCAATGAGACAGTGTATTCAGTGCCCTCTTTAACAGACATGCCGTCTGCCACCATATACTGGATATCCCAGAAATTTTCTGTTGCAGCAGCATTGGTGATTGTGAGTCCTCCGTCTTTGAGCTCTGCGTTGGTAACGTCTGATTTCCAGAATGTGTATCCGGTCGCTGTCGAGAAATCAGTCTCGGCGAGCACTGCTTCTGCTGCGAAAGCGCTGCCGGCGAAAGCAGCTGCAGCCATAGAAAGTAAAAATTTCTTCATGTTGTAGAAATTTGGGTTAATGATTATTTATTTATTGTTTATTAAGGAAGTATCTGTTCCGGAACCCGGTGCGACCCGGATTCCGGAACAGTCTTCAATTATTTAGTATTGTCGAGAATACCTTCAACGAAGCCGCCGTAGGTAGGCTTGCGCTGATAGTCAAGGTTCCAGAGGCCTACGGGCTCACCACCCTTCCAGCTGCTGTCAGCGGGTGCGTCGGTGATGCACCACTGGCCGATGCCGAACTGCTGCTCGAGGGGGGTAAGCTTGAAGTACTGGTTGATGATGAATCTGTAGTATTCACCCATCTTCTTGC
>CAMWXO010000121.1 GCA_947178245.1 uncultured Porphyromonadaceae bacterium | reverse complement strand
GTGCCGATGTATATGAAAGACTGGATCAAGAAACTCGATGACTTCCTTACGCTGTCTGGAAAAGAATTGCTCACACATGCCGGTAGCATATCGGCAGAAGTGGCAAAACTGAAAGCCGATACTGAGTATGAGAAATTCCGCGAACGCACACGGTATCAACTCTCCCCGGTAGAAATCCACTTCATAGAAGCGTTCGAAGCCGAGCAAAAGAAACTCAGGGGAAAGTGATTTCCGGTGAAGTGTGACTTTTTTTGCTTAAAATGATTGATTTGTCGCATTTTTTGATTATATTTGCACCACGAACTAAATTTAACATTTTTAATACCTAACTTTTATGAGAATCAAGAAATTTGGAGCTGTCCTCGCAGGGATCGCCATCACGCTTTCAGGAGCGATGGCGCTCAACGCCATGATGGCTCCGTCGGCCACCCGCGCGGCGGCTGAGGATGGGGCTGCAGAGCTTCAGGATGCCACCGGCGTCTGGAGTTACGGCAATGCCGACGTGATGAGTGCCACTATGGCCCTCTCCGGCTCGAATGAGGCCGGAACAGTGCTGTCATCTGAAGGAGATATGGAAATGACTGTCCTCGCCAACGGGGCTTCTTTCCGCGACAATGGCAACAATATTCAGGTGCGCACGGGTGCTGAATTCCGTATCCCGGTAATCTCCACCGATGATGTGGTGACTGTGGAAGGATACGAAGGGTATTCCTACTATACCATCTCGGGCGGTGAGGAACTGAAGAACACCAACTCTTACAAGGCCAAGTATTCCGATGTGGAACGCGGCTATGTATCGGTGGTGTCTACCAACGACAACAACTATTATCTTTCGCTGAAGGTGGAGCAGAAGGCTCCGAAAGGGCCGGCCACTCTCGACAAGGAGCCGGTAACCGCCAAGTTCGCCTTCAATCTCGGCACGGACGGACAGAAGGCCGACATCAACTGCGATGAATACTTCATGGCCTCCAAAGTGACCTACGGCAGCGACCTCACTATCGACGGCAAGGACAACAAGAGTCTTGACATGACATGGTTCGGCATTGTGGCGGGAACTTCCGCGGCCGATGAGTCGAATGCCATCCGCTTCATAATCCAGCCTAACTTCGGACTTTCGTTCACTCCCACCAAAGTGTCGTTTGAGATGACACGCTTCGGCACCGACGGCGGCTCAGTGGATGTCGCCTGGGAGAATCCCGACAAGACTACCGTAGAGCTGGCCAAGGGTGTGAAGCCTCAGCGCGACAACGCTTCTCCCAACGTGAGCGTATGCAGCTATGAGGTGGAAGGCGCCACTCCCGGCGAAGGGGCTTGTGCGCTTCTGCTCAACCTCTACAGCCTCAATCCCACCAAGCATGTAGGTTTCCGCAACGTGGTGATCGAGGGCACACTGTCGGGCACTGAGAAAGACCTCCCGATGCTCGGCTCGTTCAAGGCAAATGGCGTGGAATACAGTGTTCAGGATATCTTCGAGGCAGATGGCGACAACTATAAGGCCACTATCGAAATTCCCTGGGCCGACACGATGATCTCTGAGAGCAATCCGCTCACCGACGTGACACCCATCAAGGGTGAGGTAGGCGAACTGAAATATGAGCTTCTTCACAAAGATTGTGAGAATCCCTGGGAATGGGACGAATGCGTGGTGACAATCCCCGTTTCCTTAGGCGAGATCAACATCGGCTATGTGGCAAGATTCATCAACAGGCCCGGCTTTACGGTGACATACTTCGACACCGACACCAAGACTGAGATGGGAACTCAGGTTGTGGAGAAAAACACTCCCATCACGGAGTTTGCCGTTGACTACACCACAGCCACTGCCGAAGATGGCTATAAGGTGCGCGGATGGTATGTGGCTCCCGCCAAGGGCCGCAAGGCAACAGTGGAAGACATCGTGAGCGAGCCCATGAGCCTCTATGCCCGCGCTTCGGAGATCGAGACCGAGTCTACCCACAAGAAGTATGAGTTCCTTCTCAATGACGCCTCTTTCGACCCTGCAGATCATGAGGCGTTCAACACGGAAAACGGATATTTCCATGACACCACCCACGGCTGGGCGTTCAAGAACGGCGACGTCATCACTCTGCTCACCGGCCCGAAGGCCGCTGTCTCTATCGCTCTCTGCCGCTATGGTTACGGCACAAATATCAAGGTGACTGACGCGAAAGGAAATGAAGTGGCCACGGTGCCTGCCAAGTCCACTACAGAGACCGACGGCGAGGTTGTGGCATTCCAGTATGAAGGCGATCCGGGCCTCCTCACCCTCACATTCGAGGCCGATGGAGAACTCTACATCCACTCCGTGAAGATCATGAACAATGCCGAGGTAAACTATGAGGCTGAAGGAAACTGGTATTTCGTGAAGCCCGGCGACGCTCAGTCGCTTCTCGATGTGATCGAGGCCGTATGCGCCGTAAACGCTGACCGCGAGGCCGACCGCTCGTTTATCTTCGTCCCCGACGGCGTCTATGACCTCCGCGAGACTGTGCTCACCAACCTCTCTGGCCACAACATCTCCCTCATCGGCCAGAGCATGGAGAAGACTATAATCCGCAACGCTCCGCACTATACCACTGAAGGTATCTCTCAGACCGCTACCCTCATGAACACCGGTACGAATCTCTATATGCAGGATCTCACCATCCAGAACGCCCTTGACTATTACGGCGCTCAGGATGCAGGCCTCGGCGGAGGTCGCGCAGTGGCATTCTGGGACAAGGGTATCAACACCGCCGCCAAGAATGTGACGCTCCTCTCATATCAGGACACTTACTACACCAACAATACCGGAGGTAAGTATTACTGGGAGACTTCCGACATCCACGGCACCGTAGACTTCTTCTGCGGCGAAGGCACGATGTTTATGACCAACTCCACTATCACGGTGGAGAAGCGCAAAGCCGACGGCTCAGGTGAGTGCACCATTACTGCTCCCGCCACAAAGGGCGGCAATCGTTACGGATATGTGTTTGACAACTGCACCGTGGTGAACCACGCAGCCAAGTATAACTTCGGCCGCGCATGGAGCAACGAGCCCCGCTGCGCTTACATCAACACCACGCTGACCGACGACAAGCTTAACTCCTCTCGCTGGACAGCTTCCGGCATGAACGTGGCAGCCAAGGAATTCGTAGAGTTCAACACCAAGGATGCCGACGGCAATGTCATTTCCCCGGCTTCTCACGTGATGAAGTTCGTGAAGGGCGATAACGTGAATGAGATGGAGACTATCCTGACGGCTGACCAGGCCGCTGAATTCACTGTAGACAAGGTATTCCCCGACTGGAATCCGGCAGCCCTCTGCGTTCAGGCAGAAGCTCCCAAGGCTTCTCTGAGCAACGGCATGATCACCTGGGAACCGGTTGAGGGCGCTTCAGCCTACGCTATCTTCAAGAATGGAGTGCTCGCCGCTGTAGTGACCGAGGGCAATTCATACGCAGCCGACGATGCTGATGCTGAATGGGTGATCCGTTCGGCCAATGCTCAGGGTGGTCTCGGAGTTGCCGCTCACGTCGATGGATCTTCAGTGAGTGTAATCAATGCCGATGTGGAAGGTGTCTACTTCAATCTGCAGGGCATCCGTGTAGACAATCCCGTCAAGGGTCAGGTCTATATCCTCAACGGCAAGAAGATCGTGAAGTAATCCTCAGACCGATTCTGAAAATACGCTCTTCGTAGCGTAACTGATTATAGTGTCACCCTTCAGGGGAAGTCTTTTATCAGACTCCATCCTCTGAAGGGTGATATTTCTGTAGGTGCATGATGGCTTGTCGGCGGCGGATTCTTCAAAAAATAATTGTGATTTTCATAAAATATTGATACCTTTGCACCACATTTCGGAAAACATCATCTTATGGCGGAAAAAAATAAATATGGCCAATATTTCACGATCAGTGTCATAGCCGACTTCATGGTCTCGCTTATCTCCCATCCCCGGCACAGCCGTGTTCTGGAGCCGGCATGCGGTAAGGGAGTTTTTCTTGACAGCCTGGTCGGGCAAGGCTTCAGCAACATATCCGCCTATGAGATCGATCCCACGCTGGGCGCCAGGTACGATTTCATAAAATTTGCAAGTTTCCTGTCGGTTCCCACTTCGGAGCGCTACGATGTCGTGATCGGTAACCCGCCTTATATCAGATGGAAAAACATAGAGCCCGAACTGAAGGCGGAACTGGAGTCAAACCCTCTCTGGGGCAAGTATTTCAATAGCCTGTGCGACTATCTTTTTATTTTCATTTTAAAGAGCATAGAGCATCTGCCTGACGACGGCGAGTTGATTTTTATCTGCACAGAGTATTGGATGAATACGACTCATTCGGCCTCGTTGAGAAACTATATGTGCGAACACGGTTACTTTGAAGAGATTTATCATTTCAAGGAGACTCCCTTGTTTGAGAAAGTGACAGCGTCGTTCATCATATTCAAGTATGTGAAATCAAATCGCCGAAAAGACAAGATTCGCCTTTATAAATATAATAAGGAGCGGGGCTTGCCCGAGAAAGCAGAACTCTCCTCCGGCAGTTGTTTCAATCTTGAGGAGATTCCTCAGTTCAAGACCGACAGCCGTTGGATTCTGGCCACTGAGGAAGTCAGCGAAGGCTTGAGGCGGTTTGAGGAAAGCTGCCGCAAGTCGGAAGATATATTTAATTTCGATCCGTATCGGATTGGTGATTTTTGCGATATAGGCAACGGCATGGTGTCGGGACTCGACTGCGCTTTTCAGCTGAACGACACGACAGGACTGAATGAAGCCGAAAGGGCGGCCCTGATCAATGTCTTTAAAGCGAAAGACCTGGGGGCTTACAAGAATATATCGCAGACCCCGTATATCTTCATTCAGGAGAACATGAGCGAAGATGATTTTGCCGCGCGGTATCCTCATTTTGCCTCGCATTTCGCTCCGTATGTAGAGAAACTTGCAAAAAGATACAGCTACAATAGGC
>CAMWXO010000120.1 GCA_947178245.1 uncultured Porphyromonadaceae bacterium | reverse complement strand
GTTATGGTCGAGTCTTTTATTCATCCTTCTCAGTGTGGCCGCGCTCACGAGCAGCATATCAATCGCGGAAGTCTCGATAGCGTATTTCAGCAACTATTTCAAGATGAAGCGAATCCCGGCCACTTGCATGGTGCTCGTGCCGCTTCTGCTGCTCAGTGCGGTGAGTTCGCTCAGCAACGGAGTTCTGAGCGACTACACTATCTTCGGCTATACATTCTTCGGCGCGTGCGATGCCTTCACTGCCAACTTACTCATGCCTCTCGGGGCTTTCATAATGGCGGTATATGTAGGGTGGTTCGCTCCGAAAGGGCTGATGAAAGACCAGCTCACCAATGGAGGAACACTCAGAAACAGACTCGCCGGCCCTGTCATCTTCCTGCTGAAATGGGTCACTCCCGGACTGATAATCGTAATCTTCGCAGCCTCTCTCCTGATGTAGAATATGCAAGCCATGCTTTCCGAAATAGCCGCGAGACTCGGCGTCGGCCTTGAAGGTGACGACCGCGCGGCTACGATACTGCTCACCGACTCGCGGAGCCTGACCGACCCCGCGAAGTCGCTTTTTTTTGCCCTGCGCACGGCAAGCAACGACGGTCACCTCTACATACCGGAACTGTATAGCCGGGGAGTGAGGGCTTTTGTGGTGGATAAGAAGCCCGATGAAGCAGATGTGATGCCCGGCGCTTCCTGGATTGTGGTGCCCGACACTCTTCGGGCCTTGCAGCAGGCCGGTTCGATGGGCCGCGAAAATGCAGCGCAGACACTCGCCATCACAGGCTCACGCGGAAAGACCACTCTGAAGGAATGGCTCTTTCAGATTCTCTCTCCCTCATTCAATGTCAGCCGCTCTCCGCGCAGCTATAACTCGCAGATAGGTGTGCCTCTGAGTCTGTGGGGAATCAGCCCCGGGAGCGATATCGCTCTCATAGAAGCCGGAATATCGCGCAGGGGGGAGATGGATGCGCTTGCTGCCTGCATCAGTCCCGACATCGTGGTCATCACGAATGTGGGCGATGCCCATGCTCAGGGTTTCGGCTCGATGGAAGAGAAAATAAGCGAGAAAGTGAGTCTCGCCGCCTACCCTTCGGTCAAGACGGTGATCTATTGCGCCGACGACAAGGCTCTTGACGCCGAGGTGAGGAGAAGGTGCCGTGGTAAGCATCTGATAGGATGGCACAGTCAGGATGTCCCGGCCGATCCCTTTGGCGAGGCCTTCGCTTCAGAGGGCGTGAGCGGTTATGACATTGAGAATGCCGGCAATGCCCTCGCTGCGGCCGGGGCTCTCGGAATGAGCGCTGAAGACGCGCTCGCCGCTCTGAAAAGACTTCACCGTATAGGCACGCGTCTCAACGTAAGCGAGGGAATCAACGACTGCATGGTGATCCACGATTCCTACACCTCCGACCAGTCGAGTCTTGCCCCGGCGCTCGACTTCATGAAGCGCAGGGTGGCTCCCGGCTGCCGGGAGACCGTGATACTCAGCGATCTCCACCATGAAGCCGACAGCCGTGAGGAATCGATAGGAGCGATGGCCAAAATGCTGAAGGATGCAGGTGTGAAGCGCCTTATCGGTGTAGGCCCGGTGCTGATGGAGGCCGCTCCGCAACTGCGTGAGGCCGTGGAAGATGCCGTGTTCTTCCCTTCTACGGGCGACTTGCTGTCGGCGCTCAGCACCTCAGACTTCGACAGGGAGACGATTCTGCTCAAGGGCTCGCCCGAGTTCGAGTTCGGAAAGATAGCGCAGCTTCTCGAGGCGCGCACTCATGAGACGGTGCTTGAGGTGAATCTCGACTCCGTGGTGAAGAATTTCAATTTCTTCCGCTCCAGGCTTCCCGCCGGTACCGGGCTCGTGGCTATGGTGAAGGCTTCGGGATATGGTGCCGGCAGTTACGAGATAGCCCGAACCATGCAGGATTGCGGAGCCGCTTATCTGGCTGTAGCGGTGCTCGACGAGGGTATCGACCTGCGCCGGAGGGGTATCACGATGCCGGTGATGGTGATGAATCCCAAGGTGGTGAATTATCGCCAGATGTTTGCCAATCGCCTGGAGCCGGAGGTGTATTCGATGCAGATGCTCCGCGACGTGATACGCGAGGCTGAGAAATATGGAGTGAAAGATTATCCTCTTCATATAAAGCTCGACACCGGAATGCACAGAATGGGATTTGTGGAAGAGGAAATAGACGACGTGATGGCAGCCCTCCGCTCTTCTGACGCGGTGCGCATAGCATCGGCCTTCAGTCATCTTGCCACGGCCGACTGCCCCGACATGGATGAATACACGCTGCTTCAGTTGAGACGTTTCGACGACTGGACATCACGGATGCTGACGCTCAGCAAGAAGCCGTTTCTGCGCCATGTGCTGAATTCGGCCGGCATATTGAGATTCCCACAGTATCACTATGATATGGCGCGTCTCGGAATCGGTCTCTACGGTGTGAATACCCTTCCTCCGGAGATTGAGCCTCCGTTGGCGGTGGTCAGCACGCTGCGCACCGTTATCATCGCCATCCGCGACTGGAAGAAAGGGGAGAGCATAGGCTATGGCCGCCGCACCGTGCTGGAGCGCGACTCGAGGATAGCCACCATCCCGGTGGGATATGCCGACGGCATCAACCGCCATTTCGGACGTGGCAACATCTCCGTGAAGGTCAATGGCAAGGACGCGCCCACGGCCGGAAATATCTGTATGGATGCCTGCATGATCGATGTCACCGGCATCGACTGTAAGGAAGGGGATGCCGTGGAGATCTTCGGCCCCAATGCCTCAGTCTATCGCCTCAGCGATCTCCTCGACACCATCCCCTACGAGATCCTCACTGCCGTCAGTCCCCGAGTCAAGAGGATCTACTACAGGGAGTGAGGGAAGAATCCTGCCGTCTGCCATCTCCACCACGCGGTCGGCTATGGCCGCCAGCGAAGGGTCGTGTGTGACCATGATTACGGTCTGTCCGAACCGGGAGCGCAGATCGGAGAAGATATTCTGTATTTCTTCCCTGTTGGCTGAGTCAAGGCTGCCCGAAGGCTCGTCGGCGAAGATTATCTCCGGGTCGTTGATAAGGGCGCGGGCTATCGCGGCGCGCTGACGCTCACCGCCGCTCATTGCCGCCGGTTTGTGATGGAGCCTTTCCGAAAGTCCTAATTGAGCGAGGAGTTCCGCTGCACGCGCCATGGCTTTCTTCTTGGATGTGCCCGCTATGAGCGCCGGGAGGGCAACGTTTTCCTGTGCCGTGAATTCAGGCAGAAGCTGATGGAACTGGAACACGAATCCCATATTCCGGTTGCGGAAAGCGGAGAGGGCCTTGTCTTTCATCCCGGTTAGTTCCGTCCCGTTGAAGATGACTGATCCGGAATCGGGCGATTCGAGTGTGCCGGCTATCTGGAGCAAGGTGGTTTTTCCGGCTCCCGAAGGCCCTACGATAGCCACTATCTCACCCTTGCCGATTGTGAGGTCTATTCCTTTCAGCACCTGAAGGTTGCCGAACGATTTCTGTATATTCTTCAGTTGTAGCATTGTTCTGCAGTTTATCATTATTCAGGATTCCCGCTCTCTTCCTTCGCCTGCGTCAGGATTCTGTATTCCCGAGGATAGAGCGAGTTGGTGCGGTTTCCGATGTTTTTGAGGAATCCTAAGGGAAATCCCCGGTAAGTTACTGTGACGTAGCCCTTATCTGTTTCGGGAGGGAGGGTGATGGCATCGCGCGATAGATATCGCAGGGCATCTTGCCCTGATAGCTCGACTTCGGGGAAGGCATGGCTGAAAGCCGTAGACATGGCCAGACTGTGGGAGGGTATCAGATCTTTTCCTTTCGCCTCGGCCACCTCAATGCCCGCAGAGATGATGTGTACCCCCTTCGGTAAGGAGTCGAGCAGATATGCGGTCTGAGGCGAGAGCGCGATCATGCGCTCATTAAGTGGCCTTATTTCCGCATCCATGCTGATCCAAGACGAAGCCTTCGTCAGGACGGCTGCATCTTTAGCCGGCTTCTTGCGCCCGGTATTCGCGTATTTACGTTTCTTTTTCCACGGCGATGGAAATGGGCTGCAGGCATCTTCCGGCTTGCGGAAAATGCTGACAAAAAGGCCCTCGCCGCGCGTGAACCCGGGCATGAACCGCAGGCAAGGGATATCGCCTTTCACCTGGGGCAGGATGCCTCCGTCGCCTGCGAGACGGATGTCTACCGGCTCCAGTCCGAGTTCACCGGCTATCCACGCTGCATTATCTTCATTCTCTATGGTGTTGAATGTGCAGGTGGAGTAGATCAGATGTCCTCCGGGGGCTACCAGTTCCGCCGCATCTGCCAGAATCTCACGCTGCAGGGCGGCACACTGCCTCACGAGTCCTTCCGACCATTGAGAGCGTGCCGCTTCATCTTTTCTCATCATCCCTTCTCCCGAGCAGGGGGCGTCTACGGCCACGAGGTCGAAAATCGGGCCCATTTTGGCCAGACGCTCCACAGACGCGTTGGTGATAACGGCGTCGGGATAGCCGCATTTTATCATGTTCTCCTTCAGTATGGCTGCGCGCGAGGCCACGAACTCATTCGCAAGCAGGGCGCTTTCATCAGGCAGGGTATTGATGATGGCGGTGGTCTTGCCACCCGGTGCCGCGCACAAGTCGGCGGCTAAGGTGGGCTGCATGCCCACGAGCCGGGCCACTATGCGCTCATAGACCATCGAGGAGGGATCCTGAACGTAGAAAGTGCCTGCATGAAGCAGTGGATTGAGGGTAAACTTCGGGCGCTTGTTGAGATGATAGCCCTCCGCGCACCATTCCACCGGCTTCATGCCCGGATAGAGCGGCATCGGAGGCTGCTTCAGTTTGTTGAGCCTGACCCCGGTCTCAGGCGCTTCGGTGAGGGCGCAAAACAGTCTGTCGGCGATTTTATCACCGATCTGGGGGCGTAAAAACGCCTCAAAGCCACTTGGCAGAAAATATTCTTCACTCATTTAT
>CAMWXO010000119.1 GCA_947178245.1 uncultured Porphyromonadaceae bacterium | reverse complement strand
CTGAATCTACACCGGGGCCGGACGACGCGACTGGGTGTTCTACACCCACAGACTCCACATCTTCGGTAAGGTCTTCAACCGGGCGCTGGAGGCGCTTCCACCGCTCCCCCTCACTTTCGACGCAGCCGACGATCCCGACTGGGAGGAATACCGCGACATGCGAGAACACACCTACATTCCCGACGAAGAAACTGAAAACTGAAAACTCTCAACTTACTGCGGCGAACTTCAGTTCGCCAATCTGAAAACTGAAAACCGCGGACGCACGGGCCGTGCGTCCCTACAAAACTGAAAACTCATACCGAACCATGCACCGCCTTCTCACCATCACGCTCGCCCTTATCTGCTGCCTCGCGGCGGGGGCACAGGTCACTTCCGACCCCTCTCCTCTCGAGATTGACTCAGAAAACGTCAAGATCTATTTTCACGCCGATCAGGGCAACAAAGGACTGATCGGCCAGCCGGCATCAGCACCCGTCTACGCCCACACGGGCGTATGCACCAACAAGGGCGACTGGCGATATGCCCCCGCCTGGCTCGACAACGCCGCGAAATACAAACTCGAATATGTGGAGCCCAACCTATGGTGTCTCAACATCGGAGACATCAGGCAGTATTACGGCATCACCGATCCCGATGAGGTGGTGTATTCACTCGCGTTCGTGTTTCGCAATGCCGACGGCACCAAAGAGGGAAAAGCCGCTTTCGATGCCGACATATTCCTGCCGCTGACGGGCACCGGAATCTCCGTGGAGCCGGCCACCGAGAAGCCTTACCCGGGCGGTGACCCCGTGATGGGTGCGCGCGACAATGGCGACGGATCGGTGACCTTCTGCCTCGCCGCTCCCGAAAAACTCTGCGTCAGCATCGTGGGAAGCTGGAACGATTACGAGATTTCGGAGGCGGGAGCCATGTATCTCGACCGCCGCGACGGAATCGAATATTTCTGGCAGACGATATCCGGCATCAAGCCCGGACAGGATTATATATATTATTATATCGTAGACGGATTCACGAAAGTGGGCGACCCGTACGCTCGCCTCGTGCTCGACCCGGCCAACGACAAATACATCCCCGCGTCGGTATTTCCCGACCTTCCGGCATATCCCGAGGGAAAGGTGAGCGATGTATGCCTCGCCGTCTATAATTCAGATATCAACCGGTATGACTGGAAAGTGAAGAATTTCAAGGGGGCGAAGAAAGAAGACCTCATCATCTACGAACTGCTGCTGCGCGACTTCACAGGCACCGAGGGCAAGGCTCTCGGCGACGGCAATGTGCGTCTGGCCATGGAGAAGATACCTTATCTGAAGCAACTCGGCATCAATGCCGTGGAGCTTCTGCCCATCACCGAATTCAACGGCAACATCTCATGGGGCTACAACCCCAACTTCTACTTCGCTCCCGACAAGGCTTACGGCACCCCCGACGACTACAAGGCCTTCATCGACGAGTGCCATGCCAACGGCATAGCCGTGATTCTTGACATGGTATTCAACCAGAGCGACTGGCATCATCCCTGGTACAGGATGTATGCCGTAGGCGCCAACCCGATGTATAACCCGACAGCTCCGCACGCCTACAGCGTGCTCAACGACTTCAACCAGGGCCATCCCCTCGTGCGCCGGCAATGGGCCGACTGCGTGCGCTACTGGCTTGAGGAGTATAACGTAGATGGGTTCCGCTTCGACCTCGTGAAAGGCCTCGGCGACAACAATTCCTACGCCAACAACGGCGATGCCGCCACCAACGCCTTCAACCAGAGCCGTATCGACAACATGAGGGCCATCCAGCTTGCCATGAACGAGGTGAACCCCGACGCATACTTCATCAACGAGAACCTCGCCACGGCACAGGAAGAAAACGCC
The DNA here is from genome assembly GCA_947178245.1 of uncultured Porphyromonadaceae bacterium. Classification (GTDB taxonomy): domain Bacteria; phylum Bacteroidota; class Bacteroidia; order Bacteroidales; family Muribaculaceae; genus Lepagella. The sequence goes on along the minus strand of CAMWXO010000119.1, from coordinate 3,092 downwards.
ATGGCCGCTTTCGGACAGCTCAACTGGAGTAACCTCAACCATCAGGGTGGCCAGTTTGCCATGGGCTATCAAGACGATTCGGGGCTCGAGGGCTTCTACGCATCAGCCTGGGGCCGCACGCCCGGCTCCACGGTGAGCTATCTCGAGAGCCACGACGAGCAGCGCCTCGCCTATCTGCAGCGCACCTACGGAGTGAGCGAGGTGAAGAAAACCCAGGTGGCAATGCAGCGGCTCGGCGCGGCTGCGGCACAGATGCTGCTCACGCCGGGAGCCCACATGATATGGCAATTCTCCGAGATGGGCTGCGAAGAGTCTACAAAATCGGCCGACGGCAGCAACAACACCGATCCCAAGACCGTATGCTGGAGCCTGCTCGACAACAAATACCGCCGCGGCCTGAAAGACAACTATTCAGAGCTCGCTGCCATACGCAAGGCCAATCCCGACCTCTTCTCGGAAGATGCCGTATTCACGGCAGAGGTGCACTCGTCAAACTGGGCGGGAGGCCGCGTCATGAAGTCCACGTCGGGCCTCAAGGCCCTCTACACCTTCATCAATCCGATGCCCGCGCAGGCCGTCACCATGAACTTCAATTTCCCCGGCGACGCTTCCGACTACGTGATACTCTCCTCCACTCCCGGCTCTGACAGCGCCATCGACTACGTGGCCGGCAAAGTCACGGTACCCGCCAACTCATACGTGACCGTGGCCACTTCGGCGGTCGATGCCGTAGACTGTATCCCGTCGGAAGGCGACGGAGAGGAGATCACCGGATATTTCAACCTTCAGGGCCAGCCAGTCAGCCATCCGGCTGCAGGCGAGATCGTGATAGTGAGGAAAGGCTCGAAGACCTATAAATCCATCGCCGAATGAAACGTGTGCTGATAGTGGGAGCCGGCGGCTTCCTTGGCTCCCACCTGCTCGAGAAGGCGGTGTCGATCCCCGAGCTGGAAGTGTATGCGGGGATAAGGGAATCGACCTCAACGCAATGGTTTCCCGAAAAGGGGGTGATTCCACTGCACTTCGACTTCGAGGATGCCGCCGACGTGGAGCGTGTGCTCACCGGCACGCTTCCCGAAGGTGAGAGATGGGACTGGATAGTCTATAATCTCGGCGCCACGAAGTGTCTGCGCTACAAGGACTTCGATCATATCAACCATGATCTGCTCCGCACATTTGTCGAGACTCTGGAACGCACCTCGATGATGCCTGAGAAATTCCTATACATCAGTTCGCTTTCGGCAATGGGGCCGGGACGCGATCGGGACTACACACCCTTCAGCGAGACGATGATACCCCAGCCCAACACCCGCTACGGCGCCTCCAAGCTGAAGGCTGAGATGCTGCTGCAGATGCACTCGGTGCCCTACATAATCTTCAGGTGTACCGGAATCTACGGCCCCCGCGACAAGGATTATTTCCTCATGCTCGACGCCATGCGCAAGGGTTTTGACTTCTCGGTGGGCTTCCGCAAGCAACTGCTGACTTTCATCTACGCTCCCGATCTGGCCTCGGCCGTGTTTGACGCCCTGATGAAGTCGCCTGTCAAGGAGATCTACAATATAGCCGAAAGCAGGGCTTACTCGCAGGCCGAGTTCCGCCGCATAGTTGCGGCCAAACTCGGGAAGCGCCTCGTGCTGCCCGTCAAGGTGCCGCTCTGGGCCACGAGGGTAGTGTGCGGAGTGGCTGAGAAGATAGGCGTGGCGAGAGGCAAGCCCTCTACCCTCAACACAGACAAATTCAACATAATGAAGCAGCGCAACTGGTGTGCCGACACGCGCAAGGCAAGGGAGATGTTCGGTTTTGAGGCCCCGACAACCCTGCGCGAGGGCTTAGAGCGCAGCATAGACTGGTATAGAGCTGAAGGATGGATGAAATGACTGCACAGATAGCGCCGGCGGCCGACCCGACAAGCTGGATTATACTAATTCTTTTCAGCCTGTTTCTGACGGCGTGTTTCCGCGTGCGCGGCAACCTTAAATTCGTAGGGTCGTTTTTCAGCGACCTCGTGATGGTGAGGGAGCGCGACAATCTTTTCGACACCACGGTGCGCGAGACGTCGCTCATCTTTCTGATGCTGCTGCTCTCGGGCTGCAGCTTCGGAGTGCTGCTGCAGCAGGGAGTGGAACTTTTCGGCAGCCGCCTCGCGGTGAGGGCCGACATCCCCGACATCACGCTCCCCGATTTCATAGCCGGAGCCGAACTGCCCTCGGCACTGATCTGCATGGCGCTCTGCTGCGCCTACATAGGAGTGATGTGGCTGGCCTACTACCTCGTGGGAATTGTCTTTTCCGACGGCTTCCACACTTGGCTATGGGTGCGCGGATTCACGGCTGCCACGGCCCTCGCATCGGTGGTGATGTTCCCGCTCGCACTCGTGAGCCTCATCTATCCGCAATGGCATTCCTACACCGTCGCGGTGGCGCTCGTGATGTTAATTTTAGTAAAAATAGTATTCATAATTAAGGGTTTTCGCATTTTTTTCACTGAAAGTTCGTCGTGGGTCGTTTTTTTGTATTATCTTTGCAGTCTTGAAATAATACCCCTGGTTCTCACCTTCGGCCTGGCGTGCTCCTTGCTGGGCTAATCTCTTCTCGAGGGAGCCCGTAAATGTGTAGAATTAGAAGATGATAAAGAAGATTTTAGTATCACAGCCTCAACCCGCATCAGGGAAGAGTCCCTACTATGACATTGCCGAGAAATTCGGAGTGGAAGTGATCTTTCGCTCGATGATTAAGGTGGAAGGTCTTTCCATGAAGGAATTTCGACATGAGAAGATCAATCTCGCTGACTTCACGGCAATCATTTTCACATCCCGCACAGCCGTCGACAATTATTTCCGCCTCTGCGAGGAGCTTCGCGTGAATGTACCCGACACCATGCGATATGTCTGCACCACCGAGCAGATAGCCCACTATCTTCAGAAATATATCGTATATCGCAAGCGGAAGATCTCTTTCGGAACCACCGGAAAACTCAACGACCCGCAGTTTCTGGCCGCCATCACGAAAAACAAGAAGGAGAAATTCCTCATGCCAGTAGGAGACCAGAATAAAGACGACATCACGGATCTCGAGAATGCGGGCATCGAC
>CAMWXO010000118.1 GCA_947178245.1 uncultured Porphyromonadaceae bacterium | reverse complement strand
GGGCAGTGAACCGCTTCTATTATGACAAGGAGCACGAGCGCTCAAAGACCCTGAACTTCATCGCAGGCAACGTGAAGGCCGGCGTGAACTACAACATCGACCGCCACAACAATGTCTTCGTGAACGGTGGCTACATAAGCCGTGCCCCCTTCTTCTCCGGAGGCGCTTTCCTGAAACCTGAAGTCACAACAGCAGCAAATCCCAACGCAGTGAACGAGAAGTGCGTATCGGCTGAAGTAGGCTATGAATTCCACTCTCCCAAGTTCACGGCACAGATCAACGGATACTGGACACGCTGGTATGACCAGACCATGGTGAAGACCAATTCGATGCAAGACGGCACATACTACAACATGAATATGTCGGGCGTAGCATCACGCCATGCCGGAGTGGAGGCAGCAGCCACCTACAAGCCTTTCAACTGGCTTGAGATCACCGGTATGTTCTCTTACGGCGACTGGATCCGCGACTCCAATACCATCGGATATTTCTACGACTCGCAGAGCCAGCCTCTGGCCAACCTGAGCACTGGCGCGATAGCCAGCGGAATCATGGCCGAAGATCATCTCTGGGCCAAACTCAACACCAAAGGAAGGAAGATCGGCGGCTCCGCGCAGACCACCGGCGCACTCGGCATCACGGTGAAGCCCCTTAAGGGCTGGCGCATCGGAGTGGACTGGACAGCAGCAGCACGCAACTATTCCGATTACTCCATCACAGGCAACACACTCAACACAGGCCAGACCATCGAACTCGGCGAGCCCTGGAGAATACCCTGGGGCAACCAGCTCGACCTCAACGCAAGCTATACGTTCAACATCGCCGGCATGAAGGCTACCATCTTCGGCAATGTAAACAACCTCTGCAACTACAACTACATCATGGATGCGTATACTCCGGCCACTGCCGACGGCACATGGCAGAATGCCTACCGCATCTTCTACAGTTTCGGCCGCACTTTCTCCCTACGTCTCAAACTCACATTCTAAGACATGAATATGAACATTTCAGCAAAAAACATATTTCTCGCCTTAGGCGCCGCTGCCTTAGCGACCTCTTGCGGCGAGAATGCCTGGAACGACCAACTTGAGGGTTTCACCCCCGGCGTCAACTACGACAAGGCAATCGAAGGAGAGTTCACCATGTCGGCTACCGACTACAATGCCGTGGCCGCCAACAAAACTAACCAGAGCCTGGCCGAATCAGCAGGTCTGCAGAAAGAACTCAAGGCTGTGGGCAGCAACGGCATGTTCTCGGCGGAAATCCCTGCCAAAGAATATCTGCCCGCATTCCTCGCGTCGAGCAGCGCACCATATTTCGTAGCTCCCGAGGGCTCCAAGATCAATGTCACCTATCAGGAGACCGGCATGACCGATCCGGTTATCGCCCAGGTTGCCGCAGCACAGAAATACACCGTCTCAAAAGACAACTATATCGCCGCATGGAACAGCGATGAAGACTTCATCGAGGCTTTCGCACCGATGACTCCCGCCTCAGCCAACATCCCGGCAATACTTCTCGATAAGTATACCGATGCAGAAGAAGGACAACTGGCTGTGGTGACCTACAACGAAAGCGAGGAGAATCCTATTTTCGTGCAGCCGGGCGACGAAGACGGCCCCATCGCCTACAGCGAGCCGTTTAACGCAAGCGAGGGCGATTTCATCTCGATAGATCTCGCCAACAACGGCATCAAAGTATGGAGCTGGGCCGGAGAAAACTACGGTATGAAGGCTACCGCTTACGTAGACAGAGTGAATTATGGCTCCGAGTCATGGCTCGTATCGCCGGTATTCAACCTCACAGGCACCACAGCGAGTGTATCTTTCGAAGAGGCAACCAACTTCTTCGCTGATGTAGAGACCGCCAAAAACGAGGCTTCATTCTGGGTGCGCGTCGTAGGTGGAGATTGGGAACAGATCTCAGGCTATCCCTTCCCCGAGAAGATGAGCTGGACTTTCGTGAGCACCGGAGAGCTCGATCTGAGCAAATATTGCGGCAATCAGATTCAGTTAGGCTTCCGTTATACATCTACCGACACCAAAGCCGGCACATGGGAAGTGAAGAATTTCGTCTTCACCGCCGACAAGGGTAAGGTTGAGGCCAATCCCGGTTTCTACATCTCAGGCAATGCGCCTTCCAAAGTGCTCGCCAACACACCTGTGACAGCCTCCAAGACCGCCGTCTACAAATATGACGGAAATAAATGGGCTGAGGCATCGGGCATAGTGGCGCTCGACGCAGCCGACTACACAGCCATGGGCTTCAGCAACAACAGACTCGAGAACCCTGAGATCTATCTTCCCCTTTACCTGAAAGCCAATGATGTCTACGCAGTGGAAGGAGACACGAAGGCCGTGGTCTACAACGGCACTTCCTGTTCCGTTCTTGTCTACGACGGACAGAAGTGGACAGTAAACGACAATGGCCTCCAGACAGTGACAGGTCAGTTCATCAAGGAGAAAGACTCCTGGAGATTCGTGAAGATCGTGGGCAAAGCCTACTTCAACTACACTACCGAACTGGAACTCGATCGCTCATATCTCTTAGTGGCGGAAGGCATCTGCGCCATACCGCATGCCGAGTCAAAGACCTACGGCTATCTCTACACCGAGGCAGTGGCTCCCGTGGGCGGAGTGATAGAGATGAAGAACGAGGTGAATGCATATACCTTCTCCACCACCGCCACCGTAGACGACAAGGTCTATAAACTCGAAAACGGACAATTCTTCATCATCGACAGCTACGGACGCTATCTTTACATGTCAGGCACATACGACTCATTCAACAATGCCAAGGCTCCCGTCATCAATGATGAGAAGGCCACCGTGGATGCGGCCTACGTATGGACTGCAGAAGCAGCGGCCGACGGAACATGGACAATACGCAACGTGGGCAACGAGAAGTGGATACAGTATTCCACCAAATACTCCTCATGGGGATGCTACGCAACTGAAAACGGCGTACTCCCGCAGCTCTACATGCTCGCAGCAGAGTAAGTATCCGTCTACGAATAAAAAATCATGATCCGAGACCGCCTAATATTTGGCGGTCTCGTTTTTTTTTCTTAATTTTGCAATCTATATTTCCAATAAGCAAATTCAACCGGACACACCAATGCAGAAAAACATGAGACGGCGCCGAAAGCCCGCATCACCGAGCATGATGGAAGCCTTGCGGAAAGCAAGCCGACATTCGTGTGCGCCCGTTTGCGAAGAATTGCGCATGCCCGGAAATGAAAGATAATGCACCGCCGCGTTCCAACCTCAGGAATGCGGCTCTTTATTTTATTTATTAACAACAATTTAGAAACAACATAGATTCTGCAAAATGAAAATCGGTATTGTAATGGGTTCGGCCTCCGACTGGCCCGTGATGAAAGGAAGTGCTGAAATTCTCGACGAATTCGGCGTGGAATACGATAAGAAAGTGCTGAGTGCCCACCGCACCCCCCATGAACTCGAGGCATGGGTGAAAAGCGCCCGCGACAACGGCTTCGGTGCCATCATAGCCGCCGCCGGCGGAGCAGCCCACCTCGCGGGAGTATGCGCGGCCTTCACTACACTGCCGGTGATAGGCGTGCCCATCAAGGCCAAGACTCTCGACGGCCTCGACTCGCTCCTCTCGATGGTGCAGATGCCTTCAGGCATCCCGGTGGCCACAGTGAGCATTGACGGAGCCAAGAACGCCGCTCTCCTTGCCGTGGAAATCCTGGGCGTGACCGACCCCAAGCTCGCGTCGAAGATGACCGATTTCAGAACCCGGCAGGCCGAGAAAGTGCTCGCCAGCACGCTCGACTGACAAGAGCCCGCTATCGCATACTGAACTAAAACATTATTCGCTAAAAAAGCCAAATGAAACAGAATAAAAGAATTTTCGTGGAGAAGACAGGCGCCTACCGCGTGGAAGCCGACAGTCTCCGACGGGAACTCAACGAGAATCTCGGCACAGACATAAAGGATCTTCGCCTTGTATGCGTGTATGACGTCTTCAATGCCGACGCTTCCCTCATAGAAGAAGCGAAATATCGCGTATTCGGCGAGCCCGCCACCGACACAGTGACCGAAGACATCGATCTCGCAGGTAAAAAATACCTTGCCGTGGAATGCCTGCCCGGACAGTTCGACCAGCGCGCCTCCTCGGCCGAAGACTGCGTGAAGCTTATCGATCCGGCCTCAGAGGTGGAGATCCGCAGCGCACGCCTGATGATCTTCGACGACGCCGTGACCGATGCCGACCTCGAGAAAATCGCCCACTACACGGTAAATGCGGTGGAGTCACGCCTCAAAGACATGTCGGTGCTGTGTCCGCCCGAGCGTGCGGAAGCCACAGAAGTGAAGGTGCTTGAAGGATTCCGCGACATAACTCTCGAGAAAGCGCCAGCCTTCATAAAGGAATTCGGGCTCGCCATGAATGATGCCGACCTGATGACGGTGGTGGAGTATTTCAGGAAAGAAGGACGCGATCCGCGCGAGACCGAGCTCAGGATTCTCGATACATACTGGAGCGACCACTGCCGCCACACCACATTCATGACGGAACTCACCAACATAGAAGTGGAAGACTCCCCGATAGCCGACGATATCCGCCAATCACTGGAACTTTACAAAAAGATGCGTTCCGACCTCGGAAGGGAGGAAAAACGCCTGTGCCTGATGGATCTCGCATGTATAGGAGCACGATGGCTCAAGAAGGAAGGCATTCTCGACGACCAGGAAGACAGCGAGGAAAACAACGCCTGCTCAATAGTGATCGATGTAGACACGGAAGAGGGCTCGGAGAAGTGGCTGCTCATGTTCAAGAACGAAACCCACAATCATCCCACTGAGATAGAGCCTTTCGGCGGAGCCTCGACTTGTCTGGGAGGAGCCATCCGCGACCCGCTGTCAGGACGTAGCTATGTGTATCAGGCTATGCGTGTGACCGGTGCCGGAGATATCTACAAGCCTGTGAGCGAGACGATGAAAGGGACACTTCCCCAGCGCGTGATCTCGAAACGCGCGGCCCACGGCTACAGC
>CAMWXO010000117.1 GCA_947178245.1 uncultured Porphyromonadaceae bacterium | reverse complement strand
CCCCATGCCGACGCCGGCCCGACGGGTCGCAAGATAATAGTAGACACCTACGGCGGACGCGGAGCCCACGGCGGAGGTGCGTTCTCGGGTAAGGATCCCTCGAAAGTAGACCGCTCGGCGGCATACGCCTGCCGCCACATAGCCAAGAATCTCGTGGCTGCCGGTGTGGCCGACGAGGTGCTGGTGCAGGTGGCCTACGCGATAGGGGAGGCAAGCCCGGTGAGCTTCTGCGTAAATACCTACGGCACTGCCCGCGTGCCTCTCTCTGACGCCGAGATAGCGGCCCGCGTCGAAAAGCTTTTCGACATGCGACCGCTTGCCATTGAAAAGCGCTTCGGCCTGCGCGAGCCCATATATCTCGAGACGGCCGCCTATGGTCATCTCGGCCGCAAGCCGCGCAAAGTCACCAAGAAGTTCGCATCGCGCTACGACGCCGCCCCGATAGAGAAGGAAGTGGAACTCTTCTCATGGGAGAAACTTGACTCGGTAGACGCCATAAAGGAAGCCTTCGGACTGGCCTGACGGCCGGAGGCGCATGCTGCATAAAGATAATAGTGGCGCGACAGCCTGTCGCGCCACTATTATTTTTCCGGGTGGGCTGAGATGAGTCACTCGGCCGTAAGCCTGAGCACTCGGGAGGCGAAGTCTGTGTTCTTGTGATAGTCCACCTTATATGTGAGCGGAAGGTCAAGGCCATTCGACATGAGGAATTTGCCGGAGAATACCTTGCCCTCTATGTCAAGGGGTGTGTTGTCGATGGGGTTAAGTTCCGTCACCCTATACATCTTGTCGGGGTCAAGTCCGGCCATCGGGATGCGCGGCAGCTGCTGGTTCATGAATGTCTCGGTCTTCCACCAGAAGAATACGGCGTCGTCTTTCTCGGGAGTCACGTACATAAGAGAGGCCACTCCGTCTTTCTCAAACGGCGAGTGGAGGCGGTAGAGATCACCGAACTGCACGATGGGGCGAATCTTCTTGTAGTCGGCTATGGCGCGTGCACACACCGCACGGTCTTCGTCGGTCATGTCTTTCGGCTGCATCTCCAGGCCGAGTCGCCCGCTCATGGCCACATCAGCGCGGAACTTCGTCGGGATGCGGCGGAAGGTCTGATGGTTGGGCGAGGCAGAGATATGGCTCGCCATGGCGATGGCCGGGAAGAAATAGCTCGTGCCCCACTGCATGTAGATTCGCTGGAGGGCATCGTTATTGTCAGATGTCCAGAACTCGTCAAACCAAGGGAGCATACCCCAGTTGGCACGTCCTCCGCCGCTGGCGCAGGCCTGGATGGTGACGTCGGGATGAGCCTCGCGGATGCGGTCGAGAGTCTTCATCAGTCCCTTGTGATAGTCGATGTAGAGGTGGCTCTGCTTGTCGGCTGTGAGATATTGCGAGCCATGCTCCATTATGGGGGCGTTGGCATCCCACTTGATGTAGTCGATGGCGGGATATTTGGTCATGAGCGTGTCCACGATGGTGAAGACGATATCCTGCACTTTAGGGTTGGCCATGTCGAGCACAAGCTGTGTGCCTCCGCGTCCCTTCACGGTGTCGCGCTTCTGCGCGTGTATCACATATTCCGGATGCTTCTCATATAGAACGCTCGTGGTGTTGGTCATCTCGGGCTCGATCCATATTCCGAAGCTGACTCCGTGTTTTTCGGCAGTCTTCAGCAGGCCGTCGATGCCGTTGGGCAGTTTGCGGGTGTCTACAGTCCAGTCGCCCAGGGCAGCGTTGTCTACGGTACGCGGATATTTGGTGCCAAACCATCCGTCGTCCATCACGAAGAGCTCGCCGCCGAGCGATGCTATGTCGGCCATCATTCCCTCCATCACAGGCTCGTTGATGTCGAAATATACGCCTTCCCACGAATTCAGGAGCACCTTCCGCTCCTTGTTGCCGGCGTGAAGACGCGTGTCGCGGCCCCATTTGTGGAAGTTGCGGCTTGCGCCTGAAAGCCCCTCGCCGCTGTAGGTGAGAGCCAGTTCGGGAGTGGAGAAAGTCTCTCCCTTCGCAAGATGATATTCCGAGTTCTCTTCGTTTATGCCGGCGAAGAAGTGGTGGAAGTCAGTGTCGTCGGTGTCTACAAACAGTTTGTAGTTGCCCGGATAGCACAGTGCGGCGCCGATGATGCGTCCGGTGTTCTCCTGAGGTTTCCCGTCGAGCGAGAACATCACCTCGCCGTGGGCCGTGTGGCTGTTGCGTACTCCGTCTTTGTTCTTGATCATCCTTACTCCGTGTTGCAGAGGCTCCTCGGTGAGCTCGCTTTCGTTGGCCCAGGTGCCGTAGAGGCTTGAGAGCCATACGTTGCCGTAGCGGATCGGGAGATAGCCCGACATGAACCGGTTGAGTGTCACGGGTTGCTTCTCGCCGTTTGTGATATCGGTCCAGGTCTCTATCACGTCATATCCGGGGCGCACGCGGTAGTTCACCTTCACTTCGAGCGGATATACGCGGTCGCGCATGGTGACCGATGTTATTTCCGCGCCGTCCTGCTGCGTTGTGGCCACGTCTGTCACTTCAAGCAGTGTGGTGCGGTTGCCGTCGGCATGTGTCACGCTCAGGGCCGCTTCTCCCTGGGGATAGATTCCGTAGGCCGGATAAGCCTCGTGGTGGAGCAGGGGAGAGGCCTGCAGTGCAGGCAGATCCTTTTCTTCAAGCCTGTCTCCGTAGTAGAGGATGCGTAGTGGTTCTCCCTTCACTGCGTCGATCACGAGCGATGTGCCGGGAGTGGCCAGGTTGATCACTTCCGCCTGCAGGGCCGCACCCGGGAGGGTTAAGGCCGCGGCAAGCGTCATCATCAGGTAGCTGATCTTTTTCATGGGTTATGAGGTTGTGTTGTTATGTTGATCGAGTTCTTTGCGAGTCCGGGACTTGCCACCGTCAGATTCACTCCGCCGGGAGTGTCTGACGACTGAACGAGTATCTGGGCCAGTCCGTTGAATGTGGGAAGTGAGAACACCTTCCTGTCGGCACCCGGCGCCGGACGCTCCGCGATGAGGAATGCAGGGTCGCCGTTGCCCGCGCCGAGGATTGTGCCTTCGCCCTCGAGAGTGATTTCAAGAGGCACGCAGGCGTCAGGCACGGTGCGGCGTTTCTTATCGAGCACGCTCACGGTGATGACCGCCACGTCCGCGCCATCGGCCGCGATCGCAGTCCTGTCGGCTGAAAGTGAGATGGCGGCCGGGGCTCCGGTGGTCTCTACTGTCCTGGTCATGGCCTTTTTCCCGTCTTTATAGCCTACAGCCTTCAGGGTGCCGGGCTGATACTCGGTCTCCCAGCTGAGGTGGCCGCTGCGCGGCATCTCCTTCCTGCCGAGGCTGCGGCCGTTGAGAAAGAGTTCAACTTCGTCCATATTGCTGTAGGCCCAGACGTCGATTTTCTCCCCTTCGTGGCCGCTGAGGTTCCAGTGCGGGAAGATATGAAGCACTGGCTCGTCGGTCCATACAGACTGCAGATAGAATGCTTCGTCTTTGGGAAATCCGCAGTAGTCGAGCACTCCGAACTGGGAGCCGGTGGAAGGATACACCATAGGGTTGGCTTCTCCCCGGTAGTCGAATCCTGTCCAGTAGAAGAGGCCGGCGAGCCAGGGACGCTCATCGTAGAATTTCCAGCCCCTTTCGATAGCGTTGAGCAGGGAGTCGCTTCCGCTCGGCGAGCGGTTGATGGCTTTCATGTAGCCTGCCTCATGATTGTCGAAATAGACGCCCCGGGCGCCGCAGCCGGTGGTCTCTTCAGAGCCTAAGGCTATGCGTCGGGGGTAGTTGGCGCGGTGCTCGTCTACGGGATTCTGGAGTATGTAGTTGTAGCCGGCCACGTCGGCGGTCTCCACAATCCTCGGGCCGCTCGAAGTGGCCACGGTCATCAGTCTTGTGGGGTCGGCACGGTGGCAGTGCTCGCGCATCGTGGCCGTGATGCGGGGACCGAAATCATTCCATTCCGTGCCCCATTCCTCATTGCCTACGCTCCAGAGTATTATGGAGGGATGATTGCGGTCGCGCTCTATCATGCGGCGCAGAAGTCGCACGTGCTCGTCGTTGATTCCGGTGAGCCGGTTTTCCTCTATCACGAGAATGCCTATCGAGTCGCAGGCGTCGAGCATGGCCGGAGTCATGGGATTGTGGCTTGCCCTGTATGCGTTGGCGCCCAGGTCTTTAAGGCGGCGGAGTCGATATGCCTGCAGCGCGTCGGGAATGGCGGCGCCCACTCCGGCATGATCCTGATGCATGTTGAAGCCTTTGAGTTTTACGGGCTTGCCGTTGAGCGAGAAACCTGAGTCGGCGTCAAATCTTGCGTCGCGCAGGCCTGTTTTGGTAGTGCGACGGTCTATTACCTTTCCGTCGGCGAGAATTTCCGTCTCCAGGATGTAGAGCTGAGGATTATCCAAATCCCACAGCTGTGGATCGGGCACGGTGACGCTCGCTTTCGAGAGGCGGCTTTCCTGTGGAAGCAGACCTGCCTCTGAAACGCTCGGGAACGATGTGCGTGAGCCGTCGGGAGCTACGAGCGTATGGCTCACCTGATAATCTTTCGATTCAAGCGAACGATTGTCAACGGTGGTCTCCACCGTTACCTCCGCTGTGTCGTATGGCCGGTTGAGGTCGGCATGGATGAAGATGCCGAAGGGAGCCACATGCAGGGGATCTTTCTTGTCGAGCCATACGTGGCGGTAGATGCCTCCCCCTTCATAAAACCATCCCTCTTCAAGCGACGCGTCGGTGCGCACGGTCACCACGTTGTCGCCCCCGTAGTTGAGATATTCCGAGATGTCATAGACTTGTGTGGCATAGCCGCTCGGTTCCCCACCCAGATAGAAGCCGTTGACCCACACCTTCGAGTCGCGGAAGGCTCCGTCGAATTGCAGCGAGATGTGCTTGCCGAGGTCTTCTTCGGGAATGGAGAAAGTCTTGCGATACCATCCCACGCTTGTCTCGGGATATTTCCACCCTACGGTCTTGTAGCCGTGGCTGTGGCTCGCGTCTTTTGCAAATGGGAGATCCACCACGAAGTCGTGGGGCAGCGTCACAGGCAGCCACTCCGAGTCATCGAATTTCGGAGCATACGGCCCTTCGTTGTGGATGGAGGCG
>CAMWXO010000116.1 GCA_947178245.1 uncultured Porphyromonadaceae bacterium | reverse complement strand
CCGCCATTCCACATAACCCACGGTCCCGTAGATAGCGCGGCGGCCTCCCGCGGAGAATGTCGACTCGCGCAGCTGCCCCATGTGTTCCCGATATGTGATCTGAAAGTAGAGCAGGGCGGCAAACGTTATGCCCATCACCACTGTCAGGAGCCAGATGATTGATTTCTTCATTAGGGATATTAGTCGTGAATAAGGTGACTTTTATTAAAAATTAATAATCTTTTTGTAAAACTAACGTTTTAATGTGTGGTATTGTTTAATTGCGGCCTCCGGTGTGAGATATGCCATGCAATAAAGCGGAGCAGATCAGCGTTATAATGAGTATGAAAAGAATATTTGCAATCATCATATCCGTCATGGCTCTGCTCGGAGCGGTGTCGTGTAAGGAAGACGCTCCGCTGTCTGACGACACGAAGCGTACCATATTGATATATGCGGTAGCCTCCAATAACCTTTCTTCTTTTCTGCGTGACGATATGGCCGAGATGATATCGGCCGCTCCTGCTGTCGCCGGTCTCGGAAGCACGGTCAGGGTCATGGTCTATAGCGTGGCCTCTCAGTCTGCAACCGAAGCGACGCTGAAGGAATTGCAGAAAAATTCAGAAGGCGAGTGGGAGTTCAAGACAATTAAAAACTACGACCGCGACACTTATTCTACTGATCCCGATAGGATGAGGGAAGTGTTTCAGGATCTTACCTCGATCTCGGAGTCTGATAAGTATGGTCTGATATTGTGGTCGCACGGAACGGGCTGGCTCCCCAACTTCTCAGATCATGGAAAAGATACCGGTGCGAGCGTTCCGCAGCGCAGTTTCGGACTGGACAAGAACGGCTCGACTTCCGACTATTGCGACATCCATGAACTGGCACAGGCCATCCCCGACGGGATGTTTGATTATATATGGTTCGATCTCTGCTACATGATGGGCATCGAGGTGTGCTATCAGTTGCGTGATAAATGCGATTATATATGCGGTTATCCTACCGAAGACTGGAGCACCGGTATGAACTATGACAGCACTCTGCCCATGCTTGCTGCGCCGGTGCCTGACCTGACGGGAGCGGCAGAGAGTTTCTTCTCTCATTATAACATGTCGGGGCTTGCCGTGACCGTGACGGTGGCCCGCACAGCTCCGCTCGAAGAACTTGCGGAAGCCGCGGCCGCGGTATATGCTGCCGGAAGCAGACCTGGCAGTTCGACCGGTCTGCAGAACTACAGCCGTCTCTCTAAAAAAGGCCAGGAATTGTTTGATTTTGGTCAGTTTACGGAGCGATATCTTCAGGATGACCCCGACAATCCTCTCATCACACGATTCCGCGCGGCATTGGATAAGGTTGTGGAATATGGTGCCTGCTCTGTGGCATCGTTCGACGGGCAGTATGGTACTCCCTTCAATCCGGAAATCTACAGCGGCTTTTCATGTCATTTCCCCGGCACGGCTGCAGTTGCTTCCGAAGCTTACTATTCAGAGCTTGACTGGGTGACCGCTACGCGTCCCTGACAAGTCACCACCCGCTGTTGTCGGGATAAGTGTCGGGGTGGCATTCCTTCAGCAGGCAAGGCGAGCCATAGCCGAGATAATTCTCTTTGTATTCGCGCGCTTCATCTTCCGTCAGCCGGCGTATGAGCCGCGACATGCCTGATAAGTAGGACGGAGAGGGTCGATGAGCCTTGACTTCCGTAGCTGTGGGATATATCAGCACGTACTCATCGGGTGTGTCTGACGCTGCACCTTTGCATGACGCATAGAAATAGGTGTATGAACTGGAGAGATTGTCTTCTGTGAAGAAATACGGCAGATAGCAGCATACGGGAATCCGATCACCCCCGACAATCGCAGGAATGTCAGAGACGAGATACATGCGCATCTTTGATACCCGGATTTTTGCAGTCAGGAGATCTATCACAGATGCCGAAGGGTATACCCACGTGTTGATGTTGGCGTTCTCATAGAATGGCGATCTCCTCACCGAGCCGGCTTGATATGTGAGGCTTCCGAGCCACTTTGTGCGCTCAGATTTCAGAGAGGTGAGGGAAGCGCTGAATGATGATCTGCTTGAATTATAGGCGGTGTGGCCTAACGATTCCTCATGATGATCTTCAGGCATGGGCTGCCCCGATTCAAGCATCTTGAAAGGCAGATACATGTCGGTGTATATGAAATGGCTATAGTTGTAGGCTTGCCGGCGATACCCTTCAGCGTCATATCCGATAAAGTTCCTGTGAGTGGTGGAGTTCTGGACGTTTCTGTCCATAATCATCCAGCAATCGCCTGCATTGTCTGAGATCACCACATCATTGATGATGGCTCTCCCCGGAGTCACCTTCACTTTGTATTCGAGCATATATCCCCATGAGGTGCTTGACCCGTAGAGTCTACGCGTGTCGATGGTGATGATCCGCTCTATAGGCGGGTCATCGGGAGCCATGGCTCCAACCGAGATGAAGAAATGATCTTCGTTCTTCATGTTGAGGCTGACGCCTGCCATATCTGCCGCAGTGAGCTCAAACGTGTTTCCTTTCGATTTGGAATAGAGCGATTTCTTGCCGTTAATGCCGTAGGAGCCTTCGCAATAGAGATAGTCGGATGCATCAGAGGTGCTTATACGTCCTTCAAGAGGCCAGTTGAGCCCGTCGGAGTTGTCATATCCGAGATAGACGGCGGCATCCTGCCCGAAAGCGGGATCTATATGCATCATGAAGGGAATATCGATGAATCCGTTGAAATTATCAGTATCCAATGCCTCGATTTCTATGCAGCGGCTGTCATGGTCGATTCTGACTCTTTTATCGGTGAGTGGAATCAGGGCTACGTCCTGATCAGGTATGAACGGCACGAAAATCGTCTCGGCCGATCCGTAGGCGTCCGCCGGTGTAGCGCTTCCGCGTCCTCCTACACTCTTGATGGTAAGGGAATACCTCATATTGGCTTCCATTCTTACTTCTTGACCTTTGTCTCCTATATTGACACGATAGAAAGTGGCCTCGGTGTCGTCGTGCCAATAGGCCTTGAGAATCACCGATGTAGTGTGGTGGTCGCCCGATTCGGAAATTCCCGGGGGCGATGGAAAGCAGTATAATGAGCCGTAGAGATTGGCGGCTCCGACTGGAAAGTCTACGAACTCCGGCATTCCGTCGGTTTCGTCTGCATAGATACCTTGCACGTTCCCGGCCGATTGTGCCGGGTCTGCCGCGTTCACCTCATCACGCCAGTTGCAGAGCGCTGCCGCTTCTATGCGCAGTTCGTCGGTAGCTTCGTTGATAATGTCGATACGCGACACAAGTTTCCGAAATGTCAGCGAAGCGTCGCTGTGGCATACTCCGTCTTCGCGGGTAAACGTGAATGCAGTCTCTCCTCTCATGGGGAGAAGCCGTATGCTCGTCGGCGTGAGCGCTTCTTTCTTTTGGAGTATGGGAGAGAATGGCTGTCCCTTTGATTCGTGGCTCAGGCGGTCGATGTAAGTCAGGTAATCGTCATAGCCTTCCGGCAGGTAGTGGTGGGTGTTCGTGATGGCAAGCAGTCTGTAAGGCGTGTTTTCCTTCAGGATGACGGGAATCTTGAAACTCAACCGGCTTTGAGTGCCCGGCTGCATATCGGCGTTTGCTGATGCCACGTACTTTCCTGTTTCTGAGAGAAACAACAAGCTTACTGACTCAATGGCAGACTCGTCTACCCCATCCTCACCCGAGCGTAATGAAGGGAGACCGTCGATTGAAAATGCTATGCTGAGTTCGTCAGTTCCGTGTAGACTCCCCGGCTCGGGTGGCATCGGGCAGTCGGCACACCCGGCTATAAGGCCGGTGAGGAGCAATAGGAGAATGGAGAGTCTCAATCTTATCGGTTTTCAAATCAGAGATCCACGTCTTGTGAAGTCTGATCCCAGTTTTCTACATTCAGAGTTGTCTCAAGCCATGCCGACGCTTTCGTGTCGGGTTTCATGTCTGCATTCAATGGCCTCAGCATTTCCTCTGAGGGTAATCCTAATGTCTTGATATTCTTGATGTCAACTTTATAGAAGTTGTTCCTTACCACTTTGTAGGTCTTTTGGGTCTCGTCTGAAGCGTCAGTATGAGCTATGTTGATTCGGTAGTATGCCGCACCGTTTTCAAACTTGAACACCTCGAAAGCTGAGGCGCCTGCTCTCGTTTTACGGGGCGCGCTCAAGGTCTGCTCTGTTTCGGATACGGTCATCGCCGAGAGTTCTCCGCCGTTGAGTGCCGTACAGTAGGCGTTGGCGTCAGACTCATTCTCGAAGCTGATTATGACATGATTAGCTGTGTCTACGGTATAATCGATGAATCCGTTTGCCCTGTCGGATAGGCCCACCACATAAAATGTCGGGCCGTCGGCATCGCTCGTAGTAGCTCGCTTCTTGGGTGCGCCGTCGGTGAAATCGTAGAAGTATTGGGGCGAATGGCGTAATTTCAAAGAAATGAAAGTGGTGTTGCCACTGAGGGGATTTGCTACTATGTTCTCAGACATATATTGGCAACCGTCTGACTTGAAGTTGCCTGATTTGAGGCAATCGATAAATGAGTCCTGGGCATACACGCTGTAATTGTCGTAGCAGCCGTCTTTGTCAGCATCCGTATATCTTGTCACTAAGTCAGTACCCTGATGGGTGATGAGCATATTCTTGTTGCTCTGGCAAATCCTGAAGGTTACCGGGACGCATCCTCTGAAACCGTAATCAAGACATTGTGTCATGGCAGTGGAGTTGCATCTCACCTGAGCCTTGGCTATGGCACGTGTCAGATTGATCGAAAAACTGTTTGATGCCGGCATTTCCGCTGCAGTGGCCGATTTCGCCACGAACTGGGTAGTGCTCTTGCCCGTCATCACGAACCCGTCTGATGTATTGAGATCTGAATTGGTGGCACTGAACGCGAGCTTTTCAAAATCGGCGAGCGAGATGCCGTCGGCAGGTGTCACTATGCTCCCTGCCGTGGTGACGAAAATGGTCTTGTTTCCTGATGCTACTTCAAATTTCAGTTTGGCTCCGTCGGAATAAGCCTGGTTCAGCTCCGTCTGTTCAAGAGTGCTGTCATCGCCGAAGATATAGATATTCACCTTCTTGATTGCTTTTTCAGCTGCGGTGGCATAGGTGTCGTTGGTGGCACGGGTATGATCCACCGAGAGGTCTAATTCAATAAGGGTC
>CAMWXO010000115.1 GCA_947178245.1 uncultured Porphyromonadaceae bacterium | reverse complement strand
CTTACCAACGACTTCACCCCCGACGAGCCTTTCGACTACGACGTGCTGCTCTTCTTCTCCCCGTCAGGAATAAAGTCGCTCACCAAGAATTTCCCCGACTTCGCCCAGACGGCCAACGGCAAATATATCGGCACATTCGGCCCCACCACCGCCAAGGCCGTGGAAGACGCCGGCCTGAGGCTCGACTTCAGCGCCCCCACGCCTGAAAGCCCGTCGATGACAGCCGCTCTCGAACATTTTCTCGAAACCCACATGAAAGAATCGCCTAAGTGAACAGCGCAAGATTTGACCTTAACGACAGCATACACTTGAGAGACACTGCTTTTGCCGACCTGATGCAGAAGCGTGTCTTCTCTGTTTTGCTGATAGCCACACCCTACGACGCCTTCATGATGGAGGAAGACGGCCGAGTGGAGGAACAAGTGTATTTTGAATACGTCTCGCTCAATCTCTCGTCGCCTCCCCGCTTCACCATGGTGGCCAACTACGAAGAGGCATTCGCCATCCTCGCCGAGAAGCATTTCGACCTCATCATGGCCATGCCGGGAGTAGATGTCTCGGAGACTTTCACGCAGGCCAAGGAGATAAAGCGCATCTGCCCCGACGTGCCCCTCGTGGTGCTCACGCCTTTCTCGAAGGAAGTGCGCCGGCGCATAGCGAATGAAGACCTCTCAGGAGTGGACTACGTGTTCTCATGGCTCGGCAACGTAGACCTGATCCTGGCCATCATCAAGCTTATGGAAGACCGCCTGAACGCCGAGCACGACATTCTCGACGTGGGAGTGCAGTGCATACTCTTCGTGGAAGACTCCATACGCTTCTACAGCTCGCTCCTCCCCCACCTCTTCAAGCATCTTCTGCAGCAGTCGAAAGAGTTCTCCACCGAGGCCCTCAATGACCACGAGCGCATGCTCCGCATGCGCGGGCGCCCGAAAGTGCTACTCGCCCGCGACTACGAGGAGGCGCAATATCTCTTCGACCGCTACGGGAAGCATCTGCTTGGCATCATCAGCGATGTCAGGTTTCCCCGGGCGGGGGTGAAGGATCCTCATGCCGGACTGCGCTTCGCGGCCTACGTGCATGAGCGCAACCCATTCGTCCCGATCATACTCGAAAGCCAGGAGGCAGCCAACAGGCGACTGGCCGAAGCGATGCGCCTGACATTTCTCGACAAAGAGAGCAAGACATTGCCCCTGGATCTCGGCAAGGCGGTCGATCTCCTCTTCGGCTTCGGCGACTTCATCGTGAAAGACCCGCTGACGGGCAACGAACTGATGCGCTTCCACGAGCTGAAAGACCTGCAGATGGCCGTCAATAATATCCCGTCGGAAGCCCTGTTCCGCCATTGCGCCAACAATGACTTCTCGCGCTGGCTCTACAGCCGCGCGCTCTTCCCCATAGCCGAGGCCCTCAACAGCCTCCGCTTCGAGACCATGGATCAGGCGCCGGCAGTGAGGAGGCAGATCCTCGACTCCATCCTGCAATACAGAAGAATGAAAAACCGTGGCGTGGTAGCCATCTTCCGCAAGGGGCGCTTCGACCGCTACAGCAGCTTCGCGCGCATCGGGCAGGGCTCGATGGGCGGCAAGGGGCGCGGACTCGCCTTCATCGACCAGATCATAAAGCGCAATCCGGCATTCGACAACCTCGATGGAATCACGATCACGATTCCCCGCACGGTGGTGATATGCACCGACATCTTCGACGAGTTTATGGAGACCAACAATCTCTACCCCGTGGCTCTGAGCGACGCCTCCGACGAAGAGATCCTGCAGGCTTTCCTGAAGGCGAAGCTCCCCAAGTCGCTGAAGGAGGATTTCGAATATCTCTACGATGTGGTCGACAGGCCCCTGGCCGTGCGCAGCTCGTCGCTGCTCGAAGACTCCCACTATCAGCCTTTCGCCGGAATCTATTCCACCTACATGATTCCGCACCTCGACGACCGCGAGGCTATGCTCAGGCAACTCTGCGATGCCGTGAAAGGTGTCTACGCATCGGTATTCTTCTCCGACTCCAAGCTCTACATGAACGCCACGAGCAATGTGATAGACCAGGAGAAGATGGCAATAATCCTTCAGGAAGTGGTGGGCGAGGATCACGCCGGACTCTATTACCCCTCCTTCTCAGGAGTGGGGCGCTCGCTCAACTATTACCCCATCGGCGATGAACTGCCTGAGGAGGGCGTGGTGGAGGTGGCGGCCGGACTGGGTAAATATATAGTGGACGGCGGCCAGGCACTCCGCTTCTCGCCGGCCCATCCGGGAAAGGTGCTCCAGACTTCCACCGTGCAGCTCGCGCTGCGCGACACCCAGCGCAACATCTATGCCCTGCAGCAGACGGAAGCAACCGACTTCAGCACCGACGACGCCTTCAACCTGAAAAAGATTCCGGTGGCCGAGGCTTTCAAGACCGGGGCCCTGAAATATCTCGTCTCCACTTTCGACCTCAACGACTATATGATACGCGACAGCGAGTTCGGCCCCGGCCGGAAACTGGTCACGTTCGGCAATGTGCTGAAGCAGGAGGTGTATCCCCTTGCGAAAGCGGCCGGACTGATGCTCGCCACCGGACAGTATGAGATGGGGCGCCCTGTGGAGATAGAGTTTGCCGGAATCATCGCTTCGGATGCCGCGAAAAGCAAACGCAAGGGAATGCTCTACTGGCTGCAGATGCGTCCTATCGTAGACCGCAAGGAGATGCTCGACGACTCGCTGCTCGACTTCCCCGACACCGACCTGATAGTGAAGAGCGACTCCGCCCTCGGCCATGGCCTGATGGACAACGTGATGACCGTAGCCTACGTGAGGGGGAAGGATTTCGACCCCTCGGGCAACGTGCAGCTCGCGCAGGAGGTGGATGCCGTAAACCGTATGCTCACCGATCAGGGGCGTCCCTACGTGCTCATCGGCCCGGGACGCTGGGGCTCGAGCGATTCAGCCCTCGGCATCCCGGTGCGCTGGCCACAGATAGCCGGTGCGCGTGTGATAGTGGAGTATGCCATGAAAGGCTACCGCATAGAGCCCTCGCAAGGCACGCATTTCTTCCAGAATCTCACCTCGTTCGGCGTGGGCTACTTCACCGTAGACCCCTCGGCCGGCAACGGCTTCTTCGACGAGGAGTATCTTGACTCGCTCCCTGCCGTCTACGAGAAAGGCCCCTTGCGGGTGGTGGAGTTCGACTCCCCGCTCCAGATCGCTATCAACGGCAGGAAAGGGAAAGGTATAATTTCAAAACCGTCTGACACTTCCAAACTCTCCGAAACCGATGCTTAAACCGTATATGACCGCCGGCCTCACCGAAGCCGGCTGCGATGAGGCGGGGCGCGGATGCCTCGCAGGGCCTGTGGCTTGTGCCGCAGTGATACTTCCACCGGATTTCACTTGCGACGCACTCAACGACTCAAAAAAACTGACGGCCCTGCAGCGTGAACGCCTGCGGCCGGTGATAGAGAAGGAGGCCCTCGCATGGGCGGTGGTGATGGTAGACCCGGAGGAGATCGACTCCATCAATATCCTCAACGCATCCATCACCGGGATGCAGCGGGCCCTTGACGGCCTCGGCCTTATTCCTGAGCACGTAATAGTAGACGGCAACCGTTTCCGCCCCTGGCGCGACGTGCCCTGCGACACTGTGGTGAAGGGCGATGCCACCTATATGAGCATAGCCGCAGCCTCGGTGCTCGCAAAGACCCACCGCGACGAGCTGATGAAGCGCCTCGCTTCGGAGTGTCCGGGCTACGGATGGGAAAAGAATATGGCCTATCCTACCAAAGATCACCTTGAGGCCATCGCCCGGCTGGGGCTCACGCCCCACCACCGCCGCTCGTTCGGCCCATGCCGGCGTATAATTGAATCTGATAACACTGCACACGAATGAAAATCCTTATACTCGGAGCCGGCAAGATGGGCTCCTTCTTCTGCGACCTCCTCAGTTTCGACCACCGGGTGGCCATCTACGACCCGAATCCCGAGCACCTGAAATTCACATTCAACGTGGAGCGCTTCATGGATCTGGCCGAGGCTGAGGCTTTCGCTCCGGAACTCGTCATAAACGCAGCCACGGTGAAATACACCATCGAGGCTTTCGAGAAGGTGCTGCCCTACATCCCGGCTACGGCAATCCTTTCCGACATAGCGAGCGTGAAGACGGGCCTCCCCGAGTTTTACGCCGAGAAGGGATTCCGGTTCGTGTCTACACACCCGATGTTCGGCCCCACATTCGCCTCGCTCAGCAACCTGGCCCACGAGAATGCCATCATCATAAAGGAAGGCGATGAGGAGGGAAAGGCTTTCTTCCGCGATCTCTACAGGAAACTGCGCCTCCACATAGAGGAATACACCTTCGCCGAGCATGACGAGACCATTGCCTATTCACTCTCCATACCGTTCACGTCCACGCTCGTCTTCGGCAGCGTGATGAAGCACCAGGACGCTCCGGGCACCACCTTCAAGCGCCATCTCGCCATCGCCAACGGGCTGATGAATGAAGACGACTTCCTGCTCACCGAGATACTCTTCAATCCGCACACTTCCACCCAGATCTCGCTCATACAGGAGCATCTATCACAATTGAAAGACATCATCGACCGCCGCGATGCCGCCGCGATGAAGGCTTTTCTCGACAGGGTGCGCCACAACATCTTCAGCTGAAGCCCGTGATTCTCAACTATCCCGACACTCCTCCACGCGATTTGAGCCACGAGGTGGAAGCCGGCGACATCATCTGGTATCGCCTCAACGGGCGCGTGGCGCCGGTCATGGCAAAAGTGCTCGGGCTCCCCGGGCCGGGGAAGGCCTCGGTAATAGTTCGGAACTCTAATGAGGCATATACAGTGGAGGCCGACGAGTGGCGCTACTTCGAACCCTGTCCGCTCCACACGCAGGTGATACATCTGCTCGGCTTCGCCGACGATGAGGAGGAAGCCGCATGGGGATGGTGCATACACCACTTCCATCTCGTCAGAGACGGCTGCCACTACGTGCTCGCCCGCGAAGAAGGACGCTGGGCGCTCTACGCATGCCGCGAGAAAGACGGAGAAGCCGTCTGCGACGAATACACCGGCTTCTGGAACGCCCATGAGCTGCAGCAGCTACTCCGCCTTATAGGATCGCCTGAAGGCGATACCGGCAATGCTCTCCGTTGATATTCCGACGCCCGCTACAAAGGCACGCACATATCTTCGAGCTAATTAATTCCATATCATTCATTTCATGCCGCGCGTGTTAGACTTTAAAACAAAAACTTGCCGATATCGGCAA
>CAMWXO010000114.1 GCA_947178245.1 uncultured Porphyromonadaceae bacterium | reverse complement strand
ATATTGTCCCATCCTTCCTTGTTGTCGTTGCGGGGAGGATAGTAGTTGATTCTTACCTTGTGGTAGTACTGATTGTCTTCATCATTGCCGTGGCCGTAGAGGTCGGGCTGATTCTCGGGCACGAGGATCGACTCGAGAGTGGAGAGCTTGGATACCTCTTTGGTGCGGAAGTTGGCGGGCTCGTCGAGCACGAGGCCATCGCGGTTGCCGAGGATATTGGTCGAGAACCAACCGCTCAGGCCGAGGCAGCGTGTGCCGATGATGGGAGCGAAGCCTGACTTCACGAGAGTCTGGCCGGTCTTGAAGTCCTTGCCTGCGATCGGCATGCCGGTCTGCTCGGAGAGTTCCCACATAGCGGGGATATCCACAGTGGTGTTGGGAGCGCCCATGATGAAGGGTGCGCCTTCCTTAAGGGCTGCGTAAGCGTAGCACATCGAGGGAGCGATCTTCTCCTTGTCGTCAGCTTTCATGGCAGCCTCAAGCGACTCGACTGTAGCGTGAACCTTCTCGTCTACGGGTACATACACCTCGGTGGAAGCGGCCCAGAGCACCACAACGCGGTCGAGACCCTTCTCCTTCTTGAAGTTACGGATGTCTTCGCGGATCTGCTCAGCCATTTCCCAGCGGGTCTTGCCTTCCATCACGTTGTCGCCGTCAAGACGCTTTGCATAGTTCTTGTCAAAAGCAGCCTTCATCGGCTTGATGGCCTCGAGCTCTTCCTTCACGGGGTTGATATCCTTCTCCTTGAGCACTTCTGCATTCAGAGCAGCCTCGTAAGCGTTTGCGGGATATACGTCCCAAGTTGCGAATTCGATATCGTTAAGGTCTGCGAGGGGCACGATGTCCTTGTAGTGGAGATATTTCTTATCCTCTCCTTTGCCAACACGGATCTTGTCGTACATACACATAGATCCTACGGGCTTAGTCAGGCCTTTGCGGGCCATAAGTACACCGGTCATGAAAGTAGTGGCCACGGCACCGTTGCCGACCACCATCACACCCAATTTACCATTGGGCTTTTCTGCCTTTTTTGCCATAATTGTCTTTTTTGATATTCTCCCCTCCGCATGCAGGGGGAAGAGTTTCTGTTGATATTGTTTTTCTATCTGATAATTAGGTTTTGCCCTGACTGCATGCCGCAAGCATACCGAAAGGGGGGAAAACGAGGGCAAAATTACATCTTATTTTTCACATCACAAAAATATTCATAACTTTTTTCACAGTTATAAATGTTAATTTTTGTTTAAGATTTGACGCTATGTTAATTTATATTAATTTTATTCCCAACTTTTATATATATGTTAAAATATATTAAGCCTCACAAAACTCACCGATCGGCATTTGAGACATAATGCCCCCTATTTTGTTATTTTAATAAGAAATGAAAAAAATATCATACTCATGACACACGCTATATCTAAGGTCGCGCCCGACATATATTATATAGGAGTAGACGACCATACTATCGACCTCTTTGAAAGCCAGTATCCCGTGCCCGACGGCATCTCATATAACTCATACGTGGTGAAGAGCGACAAAATCGCCGTAGTGGACACCACCGACAACCGCACCGCCGACGAATGGCTCGATAACCTCAGGAGCGTCCTCGACGGAAAGACTCCCGACTATCTCGTGATAGAACATCTCGAACCGGATCATTCATCGCTCATACAGACATTCGCCGAACTTTATCCCGAATCAAAGCTCGTGATGACCGCGAAAGCCGCCACGATGCTTCCCAATTATCTGGAGCCGATGTTGCCTCAGGAGCGCATCATTCAGGTGAAAGAGGGCGACACTCTCGATCTTGGACAAGTCACAATGCAGTTTTATATGACCCCCATGGTGCACTGGCCTGAGGTGATGATGATCTACGTGCCTGAAGAAAAGCTCCTATTCTCGGCCGACGCTTTCGGCACATTCGCCACCTACGGCACTCCGGCTGCGGAGTGGAAGAAAGAAGCGCGCAGATACTACATCAACATCGTGGGCAAATACGGCACGCAGGTGCAGGCGGCGCTCAAGAAACTGAGCGGGCTTGATATAACCACCATCTGTCCGCTCCACGGGCCAGTGCTGCGCGAGAACATTGCGGATGCCCTGGCAAGCTACGATATCTGGAGTTCATATAAGGAGGAAAAAGACGGCATCTTCATCGCATGCGCCTCCATCCACGGCAACACGCTCGAAGCCGCGCGCTATCTTGCAGAGGCGTTGGGAAAGTCAGGTGTGGAAAAGGTGCACCTCACAGACCTGACCCGCGAACCGGTATCGGTAGCGGTGGCCGACGCATTCCGTTATCCGAAAGCGATATTCTGCGCCTCAAGCTACGATGCCGGCCTCTTCACTCCGATGCACACTTTCCTGCATACGCTCTCAATCAAAGGCTATTCCAACAAGAAAGTGGCTCTCGTGGAAAACGGATCGTGGGCCCCGACTGCCGGAAAGGTCATGAGGTCGATGCTTGAGGGGATGAAAAATGTCGAGATTCTTCCCGATATAGTGACAGTAAAGGGCAAATTCAAGACTGCCGACCGTGACGCCATGCTCGAATTCGCGCGGAAGGTGATTGAGATGTAGCAAAATACTCATTGTAGACCAGTCCCGCCACTATCAGCGCAAGGCCGAAATAGGTGGACGCCACCACGCGCTCGCCGAGCACGGCTGATATCAGGAAAAGCGACAGGAATGGTGAGAGATAACACATCTGATTGATAAGAGCCGGATTCCTCGTGATGCGCAGGGCCATGCCGAACGCAATAAACGGAACTCCCATCTCGAAGCAACCAATATATATGCCCGACAGGACACCCGCCTGCGACGCGAGTTCGAAGCCCCGGATGCAACCCGCAGTGGCGAGCACAGCGGTGCCCGCCAGGAATCCGAGAAAAAGAGTCACGGTAGTGTCAATCTTATCCTTCAGTATGTTGTTGAGCAGCCAGTAGGCTGCCCATAACGACGCACTGGCCAAAGCGAGTATTATGCCTCCGGCCGACACGCTTCCCTCCACGCCTCCACCTCCGAGCGAGATACACACCACTCCCCCGATGGAAAGCCCCATGCCGATGAATTTCTTAGCCGGAATACGCTTATGGCCGAACACGGCCAGCAGCACGAGCAGCATCACCGGCCAGACATAATTGAGGGGCTGGGCTATCTGCGCGGGCAGCAGGTCGTAGGCCCGGAAAAGCAGCAGATAATAGGCCACGGGGTTGAGAATCCCGAGCATCGCGGCAAAGGCAAGAGTCTTCGCCGGAACGCGCCGCAGAAGGCCCCACTTCCGCTCCAACGTCATCATGACGGAGAAAATCACGAGAGCCGTGGCGGTGGCCACGAAGAGCATATTGAAGACAGAGAGATGAGAGAGCGCTATCTTGAATGCGGTGGCCACCGTAGCCCAGCAGATCACGGCTACGGAAGCGAGAAGCACTGATTTCGTTTCGGATGTCATTGGTCGAAAGATTGGATTCCGACTGCAAAATTAGCCATTTTCTTTGCCCCCGCATAATTTTTTCAAAAATTTTTCACTACGGATTAGCACCGTTACGATATAATGTGTTATATTTGCGAATAGAAAAAAACAGAAAGATATGATAGACAAGAAAGAACTACAGGCCTTCATTGAGGGTCGCCTTGAAGACTCAGGATATTTCCTCACCGACCTGAAGGTATCGCCTTCAAATGAGATTGTGGTGGAGATCGACTCCATGACCCCGGGAGACATCGATGCCTGCGTGTCGCTCACAAGAGCCATCGAGGAGGCGTTTGACCGCGAGGTGGAAGACTATGAGCTCGAAGTGGGTACGGCAGGACTGACCTCCCCCCTGAAGGTGCGCCGGCAATACGACAAGTATGTGGGCAGGGATCTTGAAGTGCTCACTTCCGACGGCAGGAAACTCCACGGTATGCTGCGCAGCGTCAACGATGAAGGCATCACGCTCGTCAGCGAGCAGAAAGTGAAGAAAGAAGGGAGCAAGAAGCCCGTAATAGAGCAAGTGGAGACCATTCTCCCCTTCACGCTTATCAAGAGAGCCGTTTACGACCTGAAATTCTGAACTTCCTCTACTCTGACAAATATATTATATGCGCATCATGAAACTCTTGCTCGCATCGCTCGCCGTAGCGGTGTGGCATCCCGCATCCGCCGATTTCAAGACGTTTCCCGACGGATCTTCGATAGCCGGATGGTTTAACGACACAAAAACGCCTGGACTGAAAGGAATGGGGCGTCAATACGTAGTCACATCCCACGGAGTGGCCAACGACAGCACCCTGCTCCAGACCGAACAGCTGCAGCGGGTGATAAACCTCGCAGCCTCGGAAGGCGGCGGAGTTGTGGTGATTCCGGAGGGGACATTCCTTTCGGGTTCCCTCTTTTTCAAGCCGGGCACGCACCTTCACCTCATGAAAGGAGCGCGGCTGAAAGGATCGGATGCCATCACCCACTACAAGATCGTCTCCACGCGCCTCGAGGGGCAGACAATCGACTACTTCGCGGCGCTCGTGAATGCCGACCGCTGCGACGGATTCACCATTACCGGCGAGGGCACCATCGACGGCAACGGCCATCGTTTTTACGACGAGTTCTGGCTTCGCCGCAAGGTCAATCCCAAGTGCACTAACCTTGAGGCGCTGCGTCCGCGCATGCTCTTCGTCTCAAACAGCGACGACGTCACAATATCCGGAATAAACATGGTGAACTCAGGCTTCTGGACCAATCATCTCTATCGCTGCAACAGGGTGAAATATCTCGGGGTCACCATCCTCGCGCCCACCGAGGGCTATCCCAAAGGCCCATCTACCGACGGTATCGACCTCGACGCCTGCAGCGACGTGCTCATCTCGAAATGCCATATCAATGTAAACGACGACGGAGTCTGCCTTAAAGGAGGAAAGGGAACGTGGGTCGACACCATTCCCGGCAACGGCCCGACACGCCGCGTGATAGTAGACCGCTGCAGCTTCGGCAAGACCAACGCCGGGGTCACGTTCGGGAGCGAGGCCTGGGACTGCTCAGACGTGATCATGAAAGACTGCACATTCGACGGCACATATCACGTGCTGCTCTTCAAGATGCGCCCCGACACCCCGCAGCAATACCGCAACGTGCTTGTAGACGGCGCCACGGGCACTGTCAGAAACGCGGTGGAAGTGCAGACATGGACTCAATTCTTCAATAAGGTTGAGCGCGACCCCATGCCGGTCTCGATTGTAGACAACGTGGTCTTCCGCAACGCCAAGCTCGAATGCACCCGCAACTTCTATAAAGACCGCAAGACTCCCGACTACATGCTGAGCAACTTCACCTTCACCGATATCTACACTAC
>CAMWXO010000113.1 GCA_947178245.1 uncultured Porphyromonadaceae bacterium | reverse complement strand
CCATATATGGGAATGTAAACGAATACCGCCGCATCACCACGCACTCCTTTACTCCCGACTCCTGCAAGGCGAGCGAAGCAGCCTCCCTGTAGGCGGCTATGAGCCCCGGAGTGCCGAGCTTGATGCCGCCGAAATAGCGCACCACTCCCACGGCGACATCGGTAAGACCCAAAGAGTTTATCTGGCCGAGAATAGGCTTGCCGGCTGTGCCTGAAGGCTCCCCGTTGTCGTTAGCCTGCCATTCGTCGCGCTCCGGGCCTATCACGTAAGCCCAGCAGACGTGCCGGGCATCGTGATATTCATTCTGGAGCGCTTTCAGGCGCTCCCTGGCCTCTTCGGCCGACTCCACATGATATGCGAAGGAGAGAAACCGGCTTTTCTTCTCAGTGAATTTAGCGGTTCCCTCCTTCAGTATGGTATGATAAATGTCCGGCATGGATCAGCCGAAATTAAAATCGGAGTCATTCGCGGCTTTTGAATAAAGCAGCATTCCTGCGGCCACCTCATCGGCGGCAGCATTGCCAAGCGTCTCCCTCACAATCGCAAGCGCCCAGAGTGTAGCGCTCGACGGGCCGTTGGCAGTGACAAATTTTCCCGACACCACCACTCGGTCAGGAAGGTGGTTGCCGCCCTCGGCCAGACCTTCAAATCCGGGATAGCAGGTGAAGTCCTCCCCTTTCAGCACACCCATCTTTCCGAGCACTTCGCCCGGCGACGCGCATATCGCGGCAATCCGGCCATCTTTCGACTCCATCTGATTACGTATTGCACCATGAAGCGGAGCGAAGTTGTAGAGATTTGTGGCTCCGGGCAGGCCACCCGGGAGTATGAGCCATTCAGTGTCAGCCGCTATGGCAGGGTCGAATACGGTGTCGGCAGTGATCTGCACTCCGTGGGCTCCCCTCACGAGGAGCGAGTTTGTAATAGAAACGGTGACAACCGGCATACCGGCACGACGCAGGATATCAATCACGGATATGGCCTCTATTTCTTCAAAACCGTCCGCAAGAAATACTAATGAATCTTTCATAAAGCATTATATTACTGGAAAAGTCATTGGCCCCCGACACCCATAAGGGCAACGGGAGCCAATAATATAACAAAATATCGCGCGAAGTTGTTTCGCTATCAATATACGCCCTGCGCGTGCATGGCCTTGGCCACCTTAAGGAAGCCCGCGGTGTTGGCACCTTTCACATAATTGACGAATCCGTCGGCGGTGGTGCCGTATTTCACGCACTGCTCATGTATATCCTTCATGATATCCTGGAGCTGGCGGTCTACTTCCTCTGCAGTCCATTTCATCTTCTGGGCATTCTGAGCCATCTCAAGACCTGACACCGACACTCCTCCTGCATTGGCAGCCTTGCCGGGAGCATAAAGAATACGGGCTTTAAGGAACTCGGCCACTGCTTCACGAGTGGAGGGCATGTTGGCACCCTCGCTCACCGCTATCACGCCACCCTCTACGAGTGCGCGGGCCTCTTCGCCGTTGATCTCATTCTGAGTGGCTGAGGGCATGGCTATGTCGTAGTTCATCAGAGTCCAGGGACGCTTGCCGGCATGATAGGGAAGGTTTTCCTGAGCGGCAAACTCGCTTATGCGCCCGCGCAGATATGTCTTCAGTTCGAAGACGCGCTCGAACTGGTCTTCAGTCATTCCTTCGGGGAAAAGAACCGTGCCGTTGCTGTCGCTGAGCGACATCACCTTCGCGCCGAGCGAGAGAAGTTTCTGGGCAGTATAGAGGGCCACGTTGCCCGAACCGGAGATGGCCACCTTCTTTCCCTTGATATCGATATTCTTTGTAGCCAGCATGTTGAGCAGGAAATATACATTGCCGTAGCCGGTAGCCTCGGGGCGCATGAGTGAGCCTCCGAAGTCGAGACCCTTGCCGGTAAATGTACCGGTGAATTCGCGCTGCATCTTCTTATACCATCCGAACATGAAACCGACCTCACGTCCGCCTACGCCTATATCGCCGGCGGGCACGTCTTTATTGGCTCCGATATGACGGGTCATCTCCTCCATGAAGGCCTGGCAGAAGCGCATCACTTCCATGTCGCTCTTGCCTCGCGGCGAGAAGTCAGAACCGCCCTTGGCTCCTCCCATGGCGAGAGTGGTGAGTGAATTCTTGAATGTCTGCTCGAAAGCGAGGAACTTGAGAATGGAGAGATTCACCGAAGCGTGGAAACGAATACCTCCCTTATACGGGCCGATAGCATTGTTGTGCTGCACACGATAACCCATATTCGTGCGCACCTTTCCCTTGTCGTCGATCCAGGAGACACGGAACGTATAGATTCGGTCGGGAATGCAAAGACGCTCGATAAGGTTGATATCCTCAAATACGGGATACTCGTTGTAGACATCCTCGATTGAGTCTACCACTTCCTCCACTGCCTGCAGATATTCAGGCTCGTTGGGAAATCTTCTCTGCAATTCTGCAAGAAACTCTGCTGCTTTCATCTTTTTTACCTTATTATGTTAAGAAATTCATAGCCGGATTCTGACCAAAACTGGCATTTTATCCATTCGCTCAAATTTCAAGTGCAAAGTTAGACATAAAATTTAAAATATGCAAACTTTTTGCCTGAATTTTTAAATTTTTATTAAAATTCAACTCCTTTTGCCATTTCGATTTTTTTTAGTAATTTTGGCGGAAAGAAAATAATACGCCCCGCCATGCACCCATACAGAAATAACTATCGACTGCTGCTTCCCATAGTCTGCGCGTGTGTCACCATCATATCGGTCTTGACCGGCTGCCGCACCGACAGATGGCACAGAGAGCAGGGCATGATATGGAACACCGTATGGCATGCCACGTATGAGGGTGAGGAAAGCTATATTTCAGCCTGCATGGATTCCCTTGAGGCCGTAGGAGCGAGCCTTTCGGTCTTCGACGAAAAGTCACTGGTATCTCGCATGAATTCCGGCACCGACAGCATTGCCGACCGGCATTTCTCGGATGTCTACGTCATTTCCAAGTATGTGAACGTATTGAGCGGCGGGATGTTTGACCCTACGGTCTCACCTCTCGTCGAGGCATGGGGGTTCGGGAAAAATCGCGCCCCGGAAGCCGACAGCACTATAATCGCTTCGCGTCTCGCGGCCGTGGGAATACACAAGACACGGCTCGAGGGTAGTATTCTTCATAAGGATAATCCGGACATTACATTTAATTTCTCGGCCATAGCCAAGGGCTATGGAGTGGATAAGGCCGCCGAAGCGCTGGCAAGCAAGGGTGTGGGAAACCTGATGTTTGAAATAGGCGGAGAAGTGGTGTGCAGGGGAAAGAATCCGGATGGATCAGACTGGCGCATCCTAATCGAGACCCCCGACGAAGAGTTTCTTCTCGCCACTTTCGGCACGGATAAGATGCCGGAATTCAGCACCCCGCTGATAGTGACACTATCTGACGAAGCGCTCGCCACTTCGGGAAACTATAGAAACTATCACAAAGATTCCGGCAGAACTTTCGGACACACCATCTCCCCTCTCACAGGATATCCGGTTGAGAGCGACCTGCTGAGCGCTTCAGTCATAGCTCCCACCTGCGTACTCGCCGACGCGCTCGCCACGGCCTGCATGGGCATGGGATCGGAAAAGGGAATGGAAATGCTCGACAAGGAAGGTGTGGCCGGAGCATTCATCCTCAACACGGGAAAACTGGTGATGAACGACAATATGCGCAGACACCTCCATGAAGAAAAGACTGAATAAAGCGGCGGTTATACTTGCTCCGGCATTGACGGCCGTGGCTGTGTGGTGGATGTCGGCCCATGTCTTGTGGCTCGGCGATGACCTCGACTATCAGTTCAGAATGCAGGGCGAGATATGGCAATCGTGGGGATTCATCAATAATTTCACGGATTTCATCGATTCCCAAAGAGTGCATTATCTCCATGTGAACGGGCGCACGATAGCCCATGCTCTCGTGCAATTGTTCTGTGCAGTCTTAGGCCGGCAGGCATTTGCCGTATGCAACGGCGTGGTTTACGCGCTCTTTGCTATGCTCCTCGCCAAAGCAGGAGGTGTGCGCCGCGATAATGCCGGAGGAATGGTGTCGGCGGTATGTCTTGCAGTGCTATGTTTCGTGACCAAGATGATGCCTACATGCCAGATAGGATATATATGGGGTATGGCGGTCAATCTCGCATGGCTCATGGCATTCTTCCGGCCCGGGAAACCGGGCTTATTGAAAACCCTGTGGATGTGTGCGGCCGGAGTGATAGCCGGAAACTGGCAGGAAGCCCTTTCAGTAGGAGTAGGAGCGGGAATCGGGATATGGTGGATCAGTCAGTTTTTCAACCGACAGGCCACGATTCATAACTTTTTCGACTGGCGGAGGAGCTGGATGATTCTCGGTTATCTCGCAGGCGCACTTTCCAACGTGCTCTCACCTGCCAATCTCTCAAGACTCGAATCTGTCTCGACACCACTCACCTATCAATGGATCATCACAGCGTATTCAGTGCCGGCACTTCTGCTGCTAATCATAACCATCCTGTATATAGCTGCGCTATACCGGCACCTTCCGCCGTTCTCATTCGACAATAAAGAAGGCATTCCTACCGCTGTGCTATGGATCGGAATAATAGTGCTTGTATGCTTCAACATATATATAGGCGTTTTTTCCAACCGTCAGTGGTTTGGTGTCAATATGTTCGCTTCGGTTCTGACCTTGCGTCTTCTGCCACGCCATCGGCTTGGGACTGCAGTAAATGTTTTGCTTCTAATCGCGGTGGCAGCACTTTGGCTCGTGATGTGGCAAGGCATCAGGGAGGTAAGGAGACAATACGACGCAATAGTCTCCCTTCACGCTGCCTCACCCGACGGAAGCGTGGAATATGACAGAACTCGTGTGATGACTCTCGGACACCCGCTTGACGCGAAATATTACGAAGATATCTTAGGACAATTTGATAATGACCTGCATCATTCGATGATGAAGGATTTCAAACACAACAGGAAAGGGAAAACTTTAAAACTTAAACCCACCGTTCTGCCCGATTCGGAAAAAGTGGAGCGATATGCCCCGGGACATTTCCACGTGACAGTGAAGATGCCGGAAAGCGGCAAGCCTAAACGCAGGGTACTTATCAAGGGACACTACACACTTGCAGGAGCGATCAATATTGAAGCGGAACCTTCTGAACTCATTATTGAAAAATATTCACGCATACGCAAGCCCTATGCCACAGCCGTCATTATCCCGGAAATTCCCCTGTTCGTAGCCGATACGATAGAAATTATCCCGGAATCACCAAAGAAGTAGCACGGCTGACGCATCTTAAATAATCTTAACGGCAATTGACCAATACCAACAAT
>CAMWXO010000112.1 GCA_947178245.1 uncultured Porphyromonadaceae bacterium | reverse complement strand
GCTCTACGCGTTAAAAAGTTTTGACGTTATTAAAAATTAAGATGCGTAAGCCGTGAAAGAAGTAGCACTACTTTTTGTGTATTGATGAATTTTTCATTAATTTTGCACATCATACCAAGAAAGGGGATAAACCCTAACAAACCTATAAAACATCACATTATGACAAAACATTTACTTACGGTTGCCGTAGCTGCAGCAGCTATGGCATTTTCCGCAAGCGCAGAGCGCGTAGCCCTCCCTCTGGGAGAAGATTCAAGTCTCGGATCAGGGTGGGATAGTTCTTACGAAGCGGCCACCAAGACAATCACTTTCGATGGAGCATGGACTGGCCGCGGATGGTGGCTCGGAGATGTGGACTACACCGGCTACGATGAGGTGACGGTGGAGACGGAAGCCACTCCTTTCGCTATCAAACTCGTGATCGAATATGCCAACGACGCCACCACATCTGAAAAGATGGGTGCCAAAGGAGACACAAGCATCTCGCTGGCATTCAATCCCGACGGCGTGGCCCATGTGAAGCAAATCTACATCCAGTCCACCGAAGCCGGACAGATTGTGCTCAAAGACGCTTATATCAGCAACGCGGCTGTCTTCGACCCGACAGTCAATGTCACTCTCTTTGAAGGCTCGTCACCTATCACTGCATGGTCATGGGATGCAGACAAGTCTTACAGCATACCGATGGACAAACTGACCGACAACAAGGTGGCCGAGGGAAATGCCCTTGCATGCACATTCACCGCCACTGCCGAAGGCGGCTCGACGCAGTACACACTGATTCATTCCGACTGGACAAACGAGCCTTTCGGCCTTGCCGCAACGCTCGAGGGCTACAGCGCTGAATGGAATAGCATCGCAGTTGCAGGCACTCAGACACAGACCATGATTTTAGACGCTGCCGCCATCGAAGCAATCTACGACCCCGCCAACATGAAAATCATCATCACGGGCAATGATGTAACTCTTGACAAGATCGAGATCATCCGTAATCCGGGAGAAGGCGGCGTCAGCAGCATCTCAACCGGTGATACAGCAGTGGAGTATTACAACATTCAGGGTCTCCGCGTGGCTGAGCCCCAGCCGGGCCAGCTCGTAATCCGCCGTCAGGGTGGCGAGGCTGTGAAAATGATTGCAAAATAATTCAGATCAAGTGTAGAAAGACGAAGAACGCATCCTTCATCAGGGTGCGTTCTTCCTTTTTCATATTGACGTAATGGTATATCATAAGTGCGGAGTATCTACAAACCAACCGATGCTAACACCGAAATTCCATCCGCTCAGTGCTGAACTGTAAGATGAGAATACCGATATGGAGGCGAACGGCAACGTTCCCACGATGCTCACCCTACCGAGAAATTCCGTTTTAGAGAACGGAACCTTCCATGCGGATACATCCCTGAATTTCGTAAATACGTATGCATCGCCTCTCAACTGAATCCTTTGAAAGAGTTTCCAGACAGGAATCGCACCCAAAGCCACGAAATCATCCCCTCTCAACTCGGGCAGGTAACAATTATCCATCGATTCCAGCGGCATGAAGGAACTTGACGTCATGAGATCGGTCTTCTCGTCGGAGAAACGCTTACCTACCGACATGGCACCCTGAGCCAACGCGCCCAGATTGAAATTCCGGGTCAGTGAATAGTAATTGTTCCAAAGTGCTTCAATCTTACCTCTCCAGAGGGCTTCTGCAACGTTGTTTCCTCCGACTGCTGCAGCGTTTTCAGACGACATGCGCATACCGCTCAACGCAGCATAGACACGTCTTCCGGTCTCCGGGAATGTCCTCGCACCCAAAGTATTGTATTCATATTCGAGCATACCTTTAGCAGTTCTCACCTTATATTGCTCACCATAAGCGAGCGAAGCCTTGAAAAGAGCGGATCTGCCCTGCCCCACCTCATAGGCGGCTCTCACGAAATTCACATTTGAGGTAAAAGACTCGATATTCTTGTTGGTGAAGAAAAAAGGCAGGTTATCGTAATATTTCTTCTTCGATGCAACACCTTCAAGCGACAGATATGAAGGATTATAGGAATTCAGACGTACCCTTCCCATCAGTCGGGCAGCTATATACGACTGCCCACCCCATAGAGAAAGTATCGCATCCACAGAATTCTTCTTCAATGAGTGATACCCCAATCCGGCATAGATGAAACTTCCCACACCCGTAGAGAGCCATCCTCCGGCAGATGCCCGCCAGGGGCGTTTCAGCGTGGCTTTCAGCACAAGGTCGTCACCCTGAGCTTCCGGAAGAATCTCCTCAACATCTCCCTGGGATATGGCATTGTAATATGCTTCCTCAACGTCGTTGATCGTGATATTACCGGTCTTCTTCTCCCTGCTGGTGAATACCGAGACGAGATAGTCTCGCTCCTTTCCGGTCACCCCGGGAGTCTCGACTGAGCTGAACGTAATCTCCGGAACTTTCTCGGCGAAACGTGCCCTTCGTGCCGTGACTTCGGCGAGTGGCCTACGTGCCGCAAGACGCGACTTTATAGAGTCCACCCACTGCAGACCTGTCTTATACCCTATGTCATAGATTTCCTGCGCCTTGTCGAACGAAAGCACACCGTAGGCCGACACAGGCACCTGAATCTTGATGCCTATGGCAGGGTCGAGCGAATAGTCATTGTTCTGAATGATGAGATCCTCGAGTTCGGAATACATATTATTCACGTTCGGCTTCCCGTCAGGAGTGGAAACCGACACACCGATGATGAAATCAGGATGGAAATCTTCCTGCATAACATCTACGGGGAAATTATCGTAGATGCCACCATCAAAAGCGAGAATGCTGTCAACCATAATGGAACGGTAGACCAAAGGAAACGACATCGAACCTCTCACCGACTCGCCCAGGGAGCCCTTGCTGCAGACCACCTTGTGCTTCTTGTAGACATCTGAGAATACACATCTGAACGGCACGAAAAGATTATTGAAATCGCCGCCGCAGGCTTTAGTGTAGGGCGTGAACAACTTCAGAAACTCAATATTCATGGGCGTAGGGTCGATAAGGCTCTTAGGCATTACCTGCGACGCAATATTCACATTCTCACCTCCGAAACTTATCTTTCCCCATTCGGGAGTAGGCACCGGACAACTTACATAGGAAAGGTTGCGGCGGTTGATGGTGCCGCTGCTCCAGTCGAGAAAATCTTTGGAAGTCATCATATTGAGCATCGAGTCAGGACTCCAGCCGCAGCAATAGAGCGAACCGACGACCGATCCCATCGACGTTCCCGCCACATAATCGACCGGAATATCATTATCTTCCAATGCCTTGATCACTCCAACATGCGCCACGCCCCTCGCTCCGCCGCCGCTAAGCACGAGCCCGACCTTATCATTCGCTTTAATCATAGTGCCGGAGACAATCGCCAGCATCATAAGGACAATTCTGAGTTTCATAGTATATAAGCTTTAGGATGTCGATTTTTTAACATTTCAACAAGTCAGCGTTAAAATGGTTTAACATCACAAAAAAAGCACGGCCGCCATCCGTTGATTTCAGATGGCAGCCGTGTATGAAAAGGTTACTGACGCTTACAGGGCAATCAGCCGGGTGATCAGTCTTTAAGCATAGCAATTTTCTGCTGCAGTTGCTCTATGTCTTTCTCGATAAGCTGAGTCTTGCGCTCCAGCTCCTTCATCATGGAGTTGCCGGCGTTAGACTTCACATTGAAAAAGCCCATGTTGTTCTGATATGTCTTCAGTTCGTTGCGCTTGGCCTCGAGCTGACGCTGGAGACTCTCGCGCTCACGCTTCATCTTCGACGAATCATCCTTGATGTCTTCCACTTTCTGCTCAAACCTACGCATATTGCTGCGCGATTCGCGCGCGTCAAACGAGTTGTAGATCTTATCGCATATTTCGCGGTATTCGGCACGCAACTGATCCTTAACCTTGAAGGGCACATGTCCGATGGCGTTCCACTTCTCCTGCAGCTCGCGTACCTGCGGGAGCAGAGTTTTCCTGTCGGCCTCCTCTATGGGGAGCGCCTTCAGCAGACCGATCACCTCGCGCTTAGCCTCGAGATTGGCGTTCTCCTCCTTACGCCTGTCGGAATTTTCAGATCTGCGGCGGTCAAACACCGCATTGCAGGCGGCAGTGAAACGATGCCATATCTCGTCGGAATTCTTCTTGCCGGCGCTTCCGATGGTCTTCCATTCCTCACGAAGTTTCTGCACCGCTTCGATCGCCGCACCTATCTTCTCCTGAGCAAGGGCCTCAGCCTTCTCGCAGAGTTCGGTCTTCTTTCGGAGATTCTCGCTGTAGCCTTCCTTCATCTTGTGGAAATATTCAGCCTTCGACTTGAAGAAGAGGTCGCATCCGCTGCGGAAACGGTTGTAGAGAGCGTTATTGGCTTTCTTTGATGCGAAGCCTATCTCACGCCAGCGGGCCTGAAGATCGAGCACCTGCTTCGTGACCTCATCCCAACCCTGGAATGACTCGGGCAACTTGGCGAGCAGCGCATCCACTTCCTGACAAAGTTTGACCTTGGCCTCCTCATTGGCGGCCTCGCTGGCCTTGCGGCCTTCAAAATATTCCTGATGACGCTTGCGCACCACGGAAGAGGCCTCCTTGAATTCCTCCCAGATAGGCTCGCGGAATTCCTTAGCCACCGGGCCTGTCTCCCTCCATTCGTTATGGAGAATCATCAGTTTATTGATGGCATCCACCACATCGGGATTCTCCTCAAGCTTTTTTGCCTGCTCCACGAGCTGACGCTTGGCCTCGAGATTCTTCCTGAAGTCGAGATCGCGGAGCTCCTTATTCATCTTGAGCTGATCATAGAAGAGTTCCACAGTGGTCTGGAACTCTTTCCAGAGGGGCGTCACCGACGGCTCCGGAAGATCTGCTTTCTCCTTAAACTTATTCTGAAGCTCCTGAAATTTCTGGAAGTTCACATTGACATTGTCAATGTCTGATGCAATCTGCTTGAGCTGGTCAAGTATCGCCTGCTTTTCCTCAAGATTGGCCTGACGTATCTTCTGGTCGGCATCCAGCCACGCAGCCCTCATCTCGCGGAAACTGGCCACGAGTTCGCGCATCGTCTCCTCACCCTCATCGGGAGTTGATACGAACTGCGCGGGGTCACCGCCATCAGCCACAAACTGCTCGAGTTCAGCATTTGTCTCCTTTGATCGGAGAGCAAAATATGCATTCTTGATGGCTTGTGCTTCATGGTGCTCGGTGGCACGCGATTCTTCTACGATGTTGCGAAGAGACTCGATGAGTTCCTCTTTTGTCATTTCAGAGAAGCGCGGACGGCGCTCCTCGGCGCATTCTGCGGGAGCCTGGGTTGCTGTGGAATCGGGAAGTTGCTCTGCGTTAGC
>CAMWXO010000111.1 GCA_947178245.1 uncultured Porphyromonadaceae bacterium | reverse complement strand
CCTCTACGTCCCGAACGTAGCGCGCTAACCAACTGTGCTACACCCCGAGTGCAATATCTCAGCGACGGTAGCCGCTCAATTGCGAGTGCAAAATTAATTCTTTTCTGCGAATTTTCCAAATTTTTCTCCTGAAAAATCTAAAAAATACTCCTTATCAAGTTTCCTTATGAAGTGAGGCCAGCTCAGCTCATTCTCAAACCGGCATCTGGCGGCCTGTCCAAGCGTGAGGCGCAGATGCCTGTCGGTGGCGAGCCTCTGCATTTCGGTGGCGAGCCCGCGTATATCGCCGGGTGCCACGAGTATTCCTTCCCTGCGGTCGGATATATATTCCGGCTGCGCTCCGTTGCCCGTGCAGATTATCGGGCGCCCCTCTGCCATGAATTCAAGATTGCTCATTCCGAATGCTTCGGGGGCTGTGGAGGGGAGCACTCCGAAATGCGAGAGCCGTATGAGGCCGTCAGTGTCTTCCCGATGCCGCGGCCAGTCTATCATCTCCATCACTCCGGCATCCTCGGCCCGGCGACGCAGCGAGTCTACATAATCCGGATGTCCTGTCCCGACGAGCCTCATCCGCAGTCTGGAGCCCCGCAGCATACTCAGGGCCCCGATTATCTGCTCAAGGCCCTTGTCCGGAGCCAGCCTGCCGAGATACATGCCCGTGACCGCACCACGCGGCGGCTCCTGAGCCACACCGCTGAGCGGGATGTTGAGACTGTTGTGAATCACCACTCCGCTTACATCATCAGCAAAGCGGTCTTTATTCCATTGCCAGCCTGAGAGGAACCTGCTCCGTGCCGCCTCCGACACGAAGATGAGTCGGTCTACATTTCTATACGTGTATTTATGAAACGGACTGCGGCCTGCGCGCCTCACATAATGACGGGTCAGGATCACCCTTATATCGCGGCGCCCGAGCAGGCTTCTCGCCGTAAGCGCACAGAAGGCGTCACGGGTGTCATGGCAATGAATCACGGTGCGCGAGTGATCTTCATTCAAGACATCGCAGATGGCTCTCACAGCGCCGTAGGAAAAGAATCCTCCAAGAGGAGCGAACCGAACCAGAACACCATTGCGGCGGAACACGTCGTCAACGGCGCGGGCGTCGCGCGTGATGGCGAGCACGTCGCATCCCTCATGGCTGTAATGGCGGCAGATATCGAGCGAATAGCGCTCGACGCCAGACCACATTACAGACGAGAGTATATGGATGATACGCATCCCGGAAGGCGGCTAATGTCAGTTGCTCGACGCAAGCATCATCGACAGGTCGGCCGAAGGGAGCCCGGTATATGATCCGATGAGTTTATCGACGAGTTTTCCCTTATATGTCACGATTCCCTGCTGCACCCCTTCGTTGGTCTCTATCATGCGGTCGAAGCCTTCCTTTATCTTCATCTCCTCGAGAAATCCCACCAGCACGTTGCTGAGCGCCATAGCCACGGTGCGTGGCACCGACACCGACGGGTGCGACTCCTTTATGTCGAGCACGTATGCGCTGTCTTTTATCGCCGGCGAGAGGTTTTTAGGGAGTTCAAACTGGCGTGTGGTGGTGCCGAGTAGAATCACGTCGGCAGTCTTCACCTTGTTGTAGAGCACCCTCGGATGAATCATTATGGTCTGAATCTGGGGGCCGCATTCCTTGCGCGCCTCGGCCAGCATGGAGACGTCATTATTGAGGATGCAGACTTCCGCGCCCATATTGAGGGCAGCCTTAGCCGCGCAGTAGACGTCGGTGCCGCATCCGATTATCAGCACCTCGCAGGGATTGATGCCGGCCACGCTTGCGAGAAGCACGCCTTTTCCGCCACCGAGATATGACAGGTTTTCCTGCGCGTACATGATGGCCGCGCGGCCGTTGATCTCATCAATGATGTCGGCGAAGATGGGAGTGTCGGTGTGGCTATACATATTGTCGAGGCATCCGAGCGTGATGCCCCTCTCGAGCAGCGCCTTTATTGCGTCGGTATCCACTATGCCCGAGGCCATGATGCAAAGCAGGGTGCTTCCGGGCTGCATCTGCATGATATCCGCAGCCCGAAGAGGGGCGAACGAGAGCACCATGTCTGCGGCGAGGGCCTCCTCACGGGTCTTTATCTGCACGCCGAAGTCGGCGTAAGCCTCATCAGAGAAGGAGATGTCGATTCCGGCACCTTTCTGCATCGCCACCCTGAACCCGGCTGAAGTGAGCAGGCCGCACGCCTCCGGCGTAAGAAGCACGCGTGTCTCGTCCGTATCCGGATAATTCGCAAGCATAGCGATGTCGATGCCATCGTTTTTTCCTATCATCGCGGCATGCTTCAGCAGGGGCTCTATATCGATGATCTCGGTCTCTTTCTCAGCAACAGTCTGGTTCATGTCTCTATCAGGTTTAGTTTGATCCGGAGCGCAGGCCTCCCCCGCGCTTCTTCATCGGCAAATTTAACAAATTATTTGCATTCCGCCAAATTTTTCATGAAATCGGAGACCGTGTCGGCGATCTGGGCCTTTGTCTCAAGCCTGTCGCCCGAAATCTCCAATGCCGCCTGCCGATAGAAGGGATCGCGCTGAGTCATCTGGCAGCGGAGACTTTCCAGCACCTCCTCGCGCGATTTGCCGGCCATTAGAGGCCGCTTGTCGCCGGCGCGTATTATTCTGTCGGCCACCACATCGTCTGAAGCCCTAAGGCATACGGTAAGGCCGAGACTGTTCATATACTCCATGTTTCCCGAAAAGCATGGCGTGCCTCCTCCGCATGAGATGACCACGTCTTCCATCTCTCCCACCTCGCGCAGCATCGCGGCCTCGATGCGCCGGAATTCTTCTTCGCCCTTAGTGGCGAAGATCTGCCTCACAGTGGCATGGAAGCGCTGCTCGATATAGAAGTCAAGATCGATGTGCCGGAGTCCGGCCCTGCGCGCGAGAGCGCGGCCGAAAGTGGTCTTGCCGGTGGCCATATAGCCTATGATGAAGATTGGTCGCATATTATGATGTAGTCTTAACGATATGGAGATGTCAATTCTTACTTCTTCGCGGCTGCCTTGAAGGGAGTTCTATGCGGAAGGTGGTTCCCTTGCCCAATTCCGATTCCTTCACGAAGATTCGGCCGTCGTGGTATTCCTCCACGATACGCTTCACGAGCGTAAGCCCCAGACCCCAGCCGCGTTCCTTGGTGGTGAACCCCGGACTGAAGACTTTAGCGAAGTTTTTACGCGGAATGCCCTTGCCGGTGTCGCGTATCTCGATCCATACGCAGTCTTTTCCCTGGCCTGTGGTGTAATGGATATCACCGGCCCCCGACATTGCATCCACAGCATTCTTCGTAAGGTTCTCCATCACCCATTCAAAGAGGCTCTGCGAAAGGAGCACCCCGTAGTCATCCTCGCCGAAATGGAAATGAAGCTGCACCTTGCCCGAGATGCGGGCACGCATGTATTCGAGCGACTTCCCGATGGTCTGGTTGAGATATTCCAGTTCGAGTTCAGGCCGCGATCCGATCTTCGAGAAGCGATCGGCGATGGTGCTCAGGCGCTTCACGTCCTTGTCGATCTCAGCCGTCACCTCGCTGTCGGTGCCGCTTGCCTCGAGAAACTGCGTCCAGGCCATAAGCGAAGATATGGGAGTGCCCAACTGATGGGCGGTCTCCTTTGAGAGACCCACCCATACCCTGTTCTGCTCCGCTTTCTTCGTATACACCACAGCCGAATAAATAATTATCACCATCACTATCATGATGCCCAGCACCACGTATGGGTAAAGGCTGAGGCGACGCAGGAGGATGCTGTCTTCGTAATAAATATACTGATTGATGCCGGGATAGACCTCCACACGTATGAAATGAGCGTCAGACTCCACGGCCTGCTGCAGCGAGCGCGTGCCGGTGGCTTTGTCAAGTCTCTTCTGCAGGAAGCGACGGTCGCGCTCCGAAAGGTCTGAAAACGCTACGTGCTCCCCGTCGGCAACGCGATCGGGGAGCTCGTAGTTCCTGTATTCCAGAATATTCCTGTCGGCGTCAGTCACCATCACGGGGATGGAATTGTTCTGCGCTATGATATTGAGCAGAAACTCGACGTCGGTGGAGCCTTCAGACTGAGCCATCTTCTCTGTGGCAGAGGCCCAGATATTCATTCTCTCCCTCTCCTGAGCCGAAAGCTGCTTCACGAGATTGGTGCTTATGACAAGAAAGATTATGACAGCGATACTGCTGCATATAAGGAAAACAGTCTTGCCATACCTGTCGGTGAGAGAGGAGAGTTTCATGGAGCGGGATCAGATGAATTTGATACGCGCTTTCTTCACCACGCGGCATGAATTGTCGGCAAAGCGGGCCTCGCCGGCCTCGAGAGTCACGATTTCCGCAGCGATATCGGCGTCTTCAGGATTTTCAATGACGCAGCCGCCTCCGAGCCAATATTCCGGGTCGGCGAGAACCCTGTCGAAGACGTCAATGT
Source organism: uncultured Porphyromonadaceae bacterium (assembly GCA_947178245.1). Taxonomy (GTDB): domain Bacteria; phylum Bacteroidota; class Bacteroidia; order Bacteroidales; family Muribaculaceae; genus Lepagella. The sequence goes on along the minus strand of CAMWXO010000111.1, from coordinate 919 downwards.
CGTTTGCCACCATGAATGTGCCGTGTTCTCCGTCGGGAATGTCCATGTAATAGACGCTCGATTCCTGATTGAGACTGCGCGAAGCCTTCACGAACAGGCCCTTCTGATTCACATAACCGAGGTAAACCACAGGGGGAAGCTTAGTGGCCTTTCCGGGCTTAGAGGGTTTAGAGGGGGCGGCGGCAGGAGCGGGATTCTGCTGCGGTCTTGTAGCTGCTTCAGGGGCAGCCTTCACGGACTGACGCTGCGCGGCGGGTCTGCGAGACTGTTCGCGCTCGAGGGTCTCGCGGGCCGTCTCGAGCTCGGCCTCCAGTTCGTCAACTCGGGCCTTGAGCTGCTTGATCTCATCGTTTTTCACTGCGAGAGAACTTGCATATTGCTCCCTCATCTTGTTGGCCTCTTCCTTTGCGGCCTTCCTTGCCTCACGGATTTCCTTCTCGGCAGACTTTCCGTCGGCCGTGAAAGCGCCTGACTCCTTCATGCTCTTCGAGGCATACATCACGAGCCACACCACAACGCCAATGAGAACTACGAGGATAGCCACATACCAGCCGGTATTGCTCGACTTCTTCGGCTGCTCCTCGGCTGCTCCGGCGTCGGCGGCAGCCTGCGCCTCGATCGCATTGAGTTCGGCGGCAGCGGCTTCCTCAGCGGCTACGGCCTCATCGCCTGCGGGAGCGGCAGGGACGGCCTTATCGGCAGCGGCAGGAGCCTGGGGCTGGGCATCCTGCGCAGGCTTCGGCTCGGCTTTAGGTTCCGGTTTCGGTTCGGCCTGCGCTTCGGCGGCAGGAGCGGCGGCGGAAACATTTATCTTGTTGAGTTTCTTGGCAAGGATTCCGAGACACTTCTTGCCGTCATCCTTCAGGCCCGGAGACTTGAAGAAAGTGGTGCTCCAGTACTCCACCAGCCTGGCCTTATC
>CAMWXO010000110.1 GCA_947178245.1 uncultured Porphyromonadaceae bacterium | reverse complement strand
AATACAGATCGTGCCGTAGGAGCCATGCTTTCGGGTGAAATCGCCGGGAAATATGGTGACGAAGGTTTGCCGGATAATGATGTGATAAAAGTCACTTTCAAAGGCTCGGCTGGTCAGAGTTTCGGCGCTTTTCTTGCCCGCGGTGTGATGTTCAGGCTTGAGGGAGATGCGAACGACTACGTGGGAAAAGGACTTTCGGGCGGCAGAATAGTGATTGTGCCTCCTAAAGGTACTGTTTTCAAGCCGGAAGACAATATCATAGCAGGAAACACTATCCTTTACGGCGCTACTTCCGGAGAAATATTTATCAATGGACGGGTAGGCGAGCGCTTCTGCGTGCGAAATTCGGGCGCGAGCGCCGTAGTGGAAGGTGTGGGCGATCACTGCTGCGAATACATGACCGGAGGCCGAACCGTGGTGCTTGGGCCCACGGGCCGCAACTTCGCCGCCGGAATGAGCGGGGGAGTGGCGTACGTCTACGACCCGGAACGCACTTTCGACTATTTCTGCAATATGGAGATGGTGGAGCTCACTCTCGTGGAAGACTCCGCCGATGTCCGGGATCTGCACCGGCTCATCTCGGCCCACTATCGCCACACGCGCTCCGCACTGGCGGCCCGCATCCTCGACAACTGGGAGGCGGCTATCAAAGACTTCATCCAGGTTATTCCCATTGAATATAAAAAAATTGTAAAGGAGGAAAAAGGATTATGAGATCAGCATTGCTCACTGTAGTTCTTCTTGTTATCTCAAATGCATTCATGACTTTCGCATGGTATGGACATCTGAAGATGCAGAGTCTTGGCTGGATAAAGAACTGGCCCCTTTTCTGTGTCATTCTGCTCTCGTGGGGCATCGCGCTCCTCGAATATTGCTTCATGGTGCCTGCCAACAGGTTAGGCTACGTCGAAAACGGAGGCCCGTTCTCAATGATGCAGCTGAAAGTGGTGCAGGAAGTGATCACGCTGACAGTGTTCACGATTATTTCCGTGTTCTTTCTATCGGGTGAAAGACTTCATTGGAATCATATCGCGGCCTTCATCTGCCTTGTAGGTGCGGTATTTTTCGTATTCCTTCCCACAGGGAAATAATAAAAATCCGGCACACGGGAACATCTACCCCGCGTGCCGGATGAATCATATCCTTGCATTATCAGATTATATCTGAATCTGAAGCTCCTGTCGGGTTCCCCTTGGGTGTGGGATCCTTGAAGAGCCCGCTCAGGTATTTTTCGTTGATGCGCTGCATCAGTTCCCAGAAATTCGGTACGAACAGTGTTCCTATGAAGGCATTCATCGCCATGCCGAAAACTATTGCTGTGCCCAGTTCGATGCGGCTGTTGGCGCCCGCGCCGGTCGAGAACATCATCGGCAATACGCCGAACACGAATGCGAGGGCCGTCATCATGATAGGCCGGAACCTTATCACTCCGGCATCGTGGGCCGACTGCATTATGCTCTTGCCGCTCTTGCGGAAGTCTGTGGCGTATTCCACTATGAGGATGGCATTCTTGGCTGCCATGCCTATGAGCAGGATCAGGCCGATCTGAGTGTAGACGCTTATCGACTGGTTCATGCAGATGCAACCGAGCACCGTTCCCAGCACCGCAACCGGCACCGCGAGTATAACGGCGATGGGATCGGTCCAGCTCTCATACTGGGCGGCGAGCACGAGGATGGTCATTATGATGGCGAAGATTAGCACAAAAGTGATGGTGGTGCTCGAGTGGGTTTCCTGATAGGCTATTCCCGTCCAGGCGTAGGAATAATTCTTTCCGAGAGTCTTATCCACGATCTCTTCCATGGCCTTTATCCCTTCCGACGATGATACGCCTTTGGCGGGAGTGACTGTGACAGATGCCGACTGGTACATGTTGTAGCGGCTCACTGACGCCTCACCCATCACCGGCTCGATGCTGGTGAAGGAGGAGAAAGGCACCATTGTGCCCTCGGTATTCCTGACCGAAAGGCGGAGTATGTCGTTGATGTTGTCGCGTGCGGTCTGATTTCCCTGCATCCTCACCTGGAAGACGCGGTCGAACTCGACGAAATCGTTTACGTAACTACCTCCCATGTATCCGCTCAGCGTGCTGTAGATGTCAGCCATCGTCAGACCCTGCATCTTCGCCTTGTCGCGGTCGATCTTCAGCTGGAACTGAGGCACCTCGCCCTGATACATCGAAGTGAGCGACTGCAGTCTCGGATCTTTTTCCACAGCGAGCTTCAAAGCTTCGATAGCCTTGTAGGTCTCTGTGGCTCCGAGCGAGTTGATGTCGAGCAGGTTCATCTCCAGGCCCGACGACATGCCGAGGCCGGGGATAGCCGGAGGATTGACGGCGAATACGGTTGCTCCCTGATATTTCCGTGCAAGACGTTCCACTTCCGCCATCACGTTATCTACAGAACCCTTGCGTCCGCGTTCTTTCCAGGGCTCGAGCATCACGAAGAGCGTGGCCCCGTTTGAAGCAGCTCCGCCACCCATCATCGAGAATCCGGATATCGTCATCACATCCTTCACGGCAGACAGATCCTTTATGTCAGCGGCCAATGCGTTGGTGATCTTCTCGGTGCGTTCGAGCGAGGCCCCGGTGGGAAGCTGCACGGAGGTCATGAAATATCCCATGTCTTCCGAGGGAATGTAGCTCGTCGGCCACTTGATGAATCCCCAGAATGCGAGTCCGGACAGCACTACGAAGACCGCGAGCGACACCTTGGCATGTTTGAGCATCGCCGATATGCAACGGTTGTAGAGATTCTCTACTTTTGTCCATAAAGTATTAAACCAACGATATACGAAGAACTTGGCCGGCTTGCGCGGCGTGAGGAAGAGGGCGCATAGAGCCGGAGTCAGCGTCAGGGCATTGAAGCCTGAGAAGGCGGTGGAGACGGCTATGGTCAATGCGAATTGCTTGTAGAGTTGTCCTGTGATGCCGGAGACAAACGCCGTAGGAATGAACACCGACAGAAGCACGAGCACTTCTCCCACCACCGGGCCGGTGAGTTCCTGCATGGCCTTGACGGCGGCATCATGGCGTGAGAGTTGTCCTGAGTCCACAAGGCGCGAGCAGTCTTCCACCACCACGATCGCATCATCCACCACGATGGCTATGGCAAGCACCAGGCCGAAGAGCGAGAGGGTATTGAGAGAGAAGCCCATCAGCTTCATCACAGCGAAAGTCGCTATCAGAGAGACCGGTATGGTTATCATGGGGATAACTACCGCCCGCCAGTTTTGCAGGAAAATGAGGATCACGACCATGACGATGAGCGACGTCAGAAGGAACGTCACGAAGAGATCGTCGACCGATTCCTTCACATAGTTGGTCTGATTCATTATTACCTTGAGATGCACTCCGTCGGGGAGATACTGGCTAAGCCGTTCTATCTCGGCCGTAACCCCTTTCGCCACTTCGAGGGCATTTGCCCCCGGCAGCTGATTGATGCCGATGGCGCAGCTGGGTTTGCCGTTCACCGTGGAACTGTTCGAATAGCTTTCGGCTCCCAAGTCGATTTTGGCCACGTCTTTCAGGCGCAGGAGATTGCTCCCCTCGGTCTTTATCACGATGTTCCCGAATTCCTCGGGCGATGAGAGGCGTCCACGGCTCACGAGCGTGTATTCAAACGCGGAGTTGTCGCTGTGGGGCGGTTGGCCCACCGATCCGGCGCTCACCTCCATATTCTGCGACTGCACAGCAGATGCTACGTCGGCGGGAGTGAGTCCTCTCACTCTCAGAGCCTCCGGATCGAGCCAAATACGCATGCTGTACTGTCCGCCTCCGAATGCGTTCACGCCGCCTACCCCGTTCACGCGGGTGAGGGGATTGACGAGATTCAGCTCGGCATAGTTCGTGAGGTAAAGCGCGTCGTAGCGTGAATCGTCATCAGAGGTAAGGGCGAGAAACATTATCTGGTCGCTGGCTTCCTTGTTCACGCTCACGCCCTGCTGCGCAACTTCGGAAGGAAGCGAGGCGCTGATGAGCGATATGCGGTTCTGCACCTCTACGGCTGCCTGGTCGAGGTCTGTGCCGTTTTCAAAAGTCACGGTCAGGCTGTAGCTGCCGTCTGAACTTGATGTGCTGCTCATGTAGAGCATCCCTTCCACACCGTTGATCTGCTGCTCGATGGGGACGCCCACCGTCTGTGCCACCGTGGAGGCTGAGGCTCCGGGATAGGCAGCCGATACCATTACGGTAGGCGGTGTGATGTCGGGATACTGCGCCACCGGCAGTGAAAAATAACAGAGCGCGCCGGCAATCACCATGATGATGGCTATCACGGTGGCGAAGATCGGGCGGTTTATGAAGAATTTGGAGAACATGGCCGTAAGTCTTTATCAAAATGCAATTGGCATCGGTTATTATTATTTCTGCAGATGAGGTTTCACTTCCATACCGTTGCGCACGGTGAGAAGCGCTTCAGTCACATATCGGTCGCCGGGTTTGATGCCATCGTTCACGACGCGGAGCGAATCCCTGTAGAGTTCACCTGTCTTGATGGGCGTATACACGATTTTGTTGGAATCATTCACGAGATATACATACTTGCCGAGTTGATCGGTGCCGATGGAGGAGTCTTTGATAAGAATTGCCTTGGGATTGATGCCGTAGGGCAGTTCCACCGTCACATACATGCCGTTTTTCAGTTCATTGTAGGGATTATCAATCCGCCCCCTGAGTTCAAGCGTACCGGTAGAGGAATTCACCGAAGGAGACTCATAATAGAGTTCCGTAGTATATGTATGGGGTAGATCCTGAGTGAACTTCAGCGGCACTTTGCTGTAGAGGCTCCGGTTGCTGATTCCGGTCTGGCCTAACATCTGCTCATATTGCGCATCTTCTATGTGGAACTGCGCGAGCATCTGAGTGTTGTCGTAAAGAGTGGCGAGTGTCACCGGGGCTCCCGCTCCGTTTATCACAGATCCTACGCTGAAGGCGCCGTTGCTCACATATCCGCTCATCGGGGCGGTAATGGTGCAGTAGCTCAGGTTGAGTCTGGCGAGACTCAGTGCCGCTTCCGAATCTTTTACCGATGCGGCTGCCTGCTCCATCTGCGATTTAGCCTGAATCACTTCTATCTGCGACACCGCGTCGCTCTTCAGTGCCTCGCTCAGCGCATCATAGTTGCGGCTTGCATAGTCGAGCTGACTCTTGGCCGTGGCGAGGGCAGCTTCCGCCCGCTTCACGGCATCACGATACTGGGTGGACTCGATGGTGAAGAGCACCTGACCCTTCTGCACAAACTGTCCCGCCTCATAATTGCTGCTCTGCAGGGTGCCATTGACGCGGCATACTATGTCGATCGAGTTATTTGCCATCAGCAGGCCGGGATATGTCTTGTGGAGCACTATGGAGTCTACGAG
>CAMWXO010000109.1 GCA_947178245.1 uncultured Porphyromonadaceae bacterium | reverse complement strand
TCTTCATGGAGCGCAACGGAATCCACATCATCGACCTCTACAAGACAGCAGCCAAGATAGAAGAGGCTGCCGCAGCCCTCAAGCAGATTGCAAAGAGCGGCAAGAAAGTGCTTTTCGTAGCCACCAAGAAGCAGGCTAAGGAAGCCATCGCAGAGAAGGCCGGTGCAATCGGAATGCCTTACGTGATCGAACGCTGGCCGGGCGGCATGCTCACCAACTTCCCCACCATCCGCAAGGCCGTGAAGAAGATGACCACCATCGACAAGATGGAGAAAGACGGCACATTCGACAATCTTTCGAAGCGCGAGAAACTCCAGATCACACGTCAGCGTGCGAAACTTGAGAAGAACCTCGGCTCTATCGCCGATCTCGGCCGCCTCCCGAGCGCCCTCTTCGTGGTAGACGTAATGAAGGAGCACATCGCTGTGGCAGAGGCCAACCGCCTCGGCATCCCCGTATTCGCTATCGTGGACACCAACTCCAACCCCAACAACGTGGACTACGTGATTCCGGCCAACGATGACGCATCACGCTCCATCGAGATCATCCTCGACGCAGTATGCTCCGCAATGGCTGAAGGCCTTCAGGAACGCAGCGTAGAGAAGAACGACAGCGAAGATAAGGAAGAAGTGGCAGAGGCAGCAGCCGGAAAGCGTCGTCGCGTACGCCGCTCCGCAGCCCCCGCCGAAGCAGAGGCTCCCGCAGCTGAAGCACCTGCCGCTGAGGCAGAAGCTCCCGCCGCTGAGTAATCAAACCCCAATCAACAAGAAGAAATCACAATGGCAGTATCTATAGAAGATATCAAAAAACTGCGCAACATGACCGGCGCAGGCATGATGGACTGCAAGAACGCACTGGCTGAGACCGGCGGCGACATCGAGGCATCCATCGAGATCATCCGCAAGAAAGGCCAGGCCGTAGCCGCCAAGCGTGAAGACCGCGAGGCTGCCGAGGGCTGTGTTCTTGCCGCCACCAAAGAAGGCTTCGCCGCTATCGTAGCGCTCAAGTGCGAGACCGACTTCGTGGCAAAGAACGAATCTTTCCGTGCCCTCACGAAGAAAATCCTCGACCTCGCTGTGGCAGCAGGAGCAAAGAGCCTCGACGAAGTGAAGGCTCTTCCCGCCGACGGCCGCACCGTAGCAGAACTCATCACCGACGAGATCGGCAAGACCGGTGAAAAGATGGAACTCGGCGCATACGAATGCGTTGAGGCTCCCTCCGTAGCCGCTTACGAGCATCTCGGCAACAAGCTCGCCACTATCGTGGGTCTGAGCGTAGCCGGAGTTGACAACGCCATCGGCCGCGAGATCTGCATGCAGGTTGCCGCCATGAACCCCATCGCCATCGACCGCGATCATGTAGACGCCCACGTAGTGGAGTCTGAGCTCAGCGTGGCTGTGGAGAAGACTAAGGAAGAGCAGGTGAAGAAAGCTGTGGAAGCAGCTATCCGCAAAGCCGGCATCAACCCCAATCTCGTAGACAGCGCCGACCACGTGGAGAGCAACATCGCCAAGGGCTGGCTCACACGCGAAGAGGCTGACAAGGCTGCCGAGATCGCCGCTAAGGTAGGCGCCGAGAAGGCCGCCAACCTCCCCGAAGCGATGATCAAGAACATCGCAAACGGACGCCTCAACAAGTTCTTCAAGGAATCTTGCCTCATGGAGCAGGAATATCACCGCGATGCCAAGCTCACCGTAGGCCAGTATCTTGACGGCGAGGTGAAAGGCTGCGTAGTGGTAGACTTCAAGCGCGTAAACCTCAACCGCGACTGATTTTTCCACACGGAAGTCAATCATATAGGAGATCTGCAAACCGCAGGTCTCCTTTTTTTGTTGTAGATTATAGAAAAGGACAACTATAAACTATAATCAATGAAAAAAGACACCAAAGACACCTTAAAGGTGGAAATCTCGCAGGGAAACCAGATATTCTCCGGCTTTCCCGACTCCCTGAACGCGATACTCGAATCTTCGGTGCGCCGCAACTGGGAACTGACAGCCTTATCCGACTATAAAGGTGACAGCCATACATACGAAAATGTAGCAGAGACAGTAGAAAAACTCCATATCATCTTCGCCGCAGCCGGCATAAAGCCGGGCGACAAAATAGCTATCTGCGGCAAGAACACCTCACGGTGGGCCATAGCCTTCATCGCCTGCCTCTCGGCCGGAGTGGTGGCAGTGCCGATCCTTCACGAGTTCAAGCCCGAGACCATCAGCCACCTCGTGAACCATTCCGACGCAAAGTTTCTCTTCACCGACTCCCACATCTGGAAGGAACTCGACGAGAAAGACTTCCCCCTGCTCGAAGGCGTGCTTTACATCAGCGAGAAGGGCATGCCGATGGCGCGCACCGAAAGTCTGATGGCGACATTCGACAATATCGACTCCCTTTTCAAAGACAAATACCCTAACGGATTCTCGAAAAACGACGTAAATTGGTATCGGGACACTCCCAACGAGCTCGCGCTCATCAACTACACGTCGGGCTCGACCGGCATGAGCAAGGGAGTGATGCTCCCCTACCGCTCCATCTGGAGCAACATCCGCTTCTGCTGCGAATATCTGACGTTCCTCCTTCCGGGCGACGGAGTTGTGAATATGCTCCCGCTCGCCCACCTCTACGGAATGGTAATCGAGATGCTACATCCTTTCGCCAAGGGTTGCCACTGCTGCTTCCTTGGGCGCACGCCGTCTCCCGCCGTTCTGCTCGGCGCATTCGCCGACATCAGGCCCAAGCTCATCATCACCGTGCCCCTCGTGCTTGAGAAGATCGTGAAGTCAAAGGTATTCCCGGTGATCGAGACCCCGAAGATGAAGTTTCTGCTCCGCCTGCCAATAGTGAAAGGAATAATCCTCCGGAAGATAAAGGAGCAGCTGATGAAAGCCCTGGGCGGCAACGTGAAGGAAGTCATAATAGGAGGCGCGGCTCTCAATGCCGACGTAGCGAATTTCCTTCACGGCATAGACTTCCCGCTCACCGTAGGCTACGGCATGACGGAATGCGGCCCCCTCATCACATACGAGACACCACGCAAGCAGAAACCCGGAACCGTCGGGAAAGTGGTAGAGCGGATGGAAGCGAAAGTAGACTCGCCCGACCCGGAGAAAATACCCGGAAACTTATGGGTGAGAGGCGACAACGTGATGAAAGGATACTATAAGAACGAAGATGCCACACGCGAAGTGATGAAAGACGGCTGGATGAACACCGGCGACCTCGTGACTATCGACAGGGAAGGCAACGTGCGCATCATGGGACGCTCGAAGACCATGATTCTCGGCCCTTCCGGCCAGAACATCTATCCCGAGGAGATTGAGCAGAAAATCAATAATCTCCCCTACGTGGTGGAATCCGTAGTGATCGATGACCACGGCAAACTCGTGGCCCTTGTCTTCCCCGACTTCGATCTGCTGAAGAAAGACGGCAAGGATGCCGACGCCGTGATGGAGGCCAACCTCAAAGCCCTCAATCCAATGCTGCCGGGATACTCGAAGATCTCGCAGATCAAGATTTTCGACAAGGAATTTGAGAAGACGCCCAAACGAAGCATCAAGCGATTCCTCTATCAACCCTGAAACACACAGAAAACATACCAACCATGGCGGCAGCCCACAACTGCCGCCATTTTTTTGCCCGAAAAAAATATGTTTGATAACATGAAATAAGGATGAAACATTTTGCAACATTTATGAAATATTTCAATATTCAGACACAAATGTGACGTTTTGTTAATTTGCAGGCTAAAATTTAACACTTTTGCAGCATTATGAAATTACTTTGTAATTAGAACGTAAAAAAAACATTTGGAATGTGAAAAAATTTGTATTAACTTTGCAATCGCAACAGAGAACAAAACGCAGTTCTCCGCTGCAAGGATGGAAGGAACGATCTATCGTAATACATTCGAACCTAATAAACATGAACCTATGGGACGCTTCCTGTGAAGGACGCAACAAGCGGCGGAGAACCATAATACGAATTAATACCTGAAACGCCTGAAACAATCTTTTGCTAACCTTTTACGATTTGAAAAATCGATATACAAGACCTGACAACTCCGCCGCTGATCCCAACGAAAAGATAGAAATAATTCAATTTTACTGATCTGATATTGAAAAGGCCTCCCGGGAAGGGAGGCCTCGATTATTTTATATCCGTGTCCGCTCAGGTGATCACCGAGCACCACGGCATCTACTCAGAATTCATTGCCGAGCGAAGCCGCAGGCTCTCGCAGGCGATAGAGCAGATCTTCCTGAAGGTCAGGATGATCGTGCATGATGTGGGAGAGTTCCCAGTGATGGCCCGCCTCCTCCTTCAGAAGCGGAGAAGTGGCGTCCACGTCGGTGAGGTTCCAGGTCAGAAGCACGGTCTTTATCTTCAGCGCCTTCAGCTTCCTGACGAGCATCTCGTGGTCGGCATCGCCCGTGATGAGCACCACATAGTCAAACTTGCGGAACGTAGCCAGTTCGTATGCCTCGAGCGCGAACCACACATCGACACCCTTCTCCACCACCTGCACCACTCCGTCTTTCTCCACTTCACGGAGGTGCTTGTAGTGAAACACAACATCGTTCTCAATCAGAGTGTCTTCAAATTTCCTCTCGTTATAGAGCAACTTCTTGTCGTAGGCCTCTTTCACACGATAGCGACCGCGGAAATAGTGCGCCTCGGTAATCTGACAGTCAGACTGATCCACGTCTTCTTCCATAGCGAGACGGAATGTGATGAAATCAAATAACGATTTCACGCGAATTATCGAGTTTTCTGATTTCTTGAGGGCGCGGTTTACTTTCGCATAGTAACCGCCGTCGATAAAGACTCCGATAGAGATATAGCCAAGCATAATTGAATTTGTAGATTTTTTCTATAGTTTATATTATAACTATCAAACGCGCTCCCCTCCCCCGAAGTTCGGAAGAGAGGCCTAAAAAGGGTGTTCGTTGAAGAAAAACGACCGCTTGTTGATGATTTTGCGGATATGAGGATAAAAATTGCTATCTTTGCATCAGGAAAAAACTTCAGATGATGAACAGCGGCAACAGCAGGAACTCAAAGACCATCGTCTATGGCGCCCTATGGGCGATAGCGGTGTCGATCTATATGCTCGGAGTGATGCGCAGACGCGCGCAACTCTCGCTGAGCCTGATCGACGCGGAGGTATTGGCGGGAATGATACGCACTTTCCTACCTCTTTTCATTCTTTTCATTGTAAGCAACTGCTTCCTGATACCCAAACTGCTTCTCCGCAACCGCTGGAAAAGTTATGTCATACTGACGATCTGCGCTCTCGCGGCATTATGGACATATCAATATTTTGACTTCATCGAGGTGGATAAAGCCATCGTCCATCACCACCCCGATCCCCCGCCCGACATGCGCCCGCCGCTGCCCCTGCCGGTGGTGCTTGAT
>CAMWXO010000108.1 GCA_947178245.1 uncultured Porphyromonadaceae bacterium | reverse complement strand
TTCCTGCCCGGCGGCAATCCTGACCTGAAGAGCGAGAATGGATGGACGTATGATGCCGGTGCTTCTTTTGATGTAAATTGGATTAACCCATTCCCTGTATCTATGGGTGGAAGCGCCACATGGTTTGACAGCCGTATCGACGACTGGATTATATGGCTTCCCACGACCAAGGGATTCTTCTCTCCTCGCAACGTCAAGAAGGTACACGCCTACGGCATCGAGGGAAAACTAAATATCGCCTTCGAGCCTTTCAAAGGATGGATTTTCGACCTCAACGGGTCGTATTCATGGACACCATCCATCAACGAGGGTGAGAAAATGTCGCCTGCCGATCAGTCGGTAGGCAAGCAGCTGCCATACGTTCCGAAACATTCCGCCTCATTGACGGGACGCCTTTCATGGCGTTCGTGGAGTTTCCTCTACAAATGGGCTTATTATTCAGAGAGGTTCACGATGTCGAGCAACGACTACACCATCAGCGGACACCTCCCTAAGTATTACATGAGCAACATATCGCTTGAAAAAGGCCTGAAGTTCAAACCTGTCGATTTACAGTTGAAACTGGCGGTGAACAATATCTTCAACGAAGATTATCTCTCGGTTCTGTCGCGGCCTATGCCCGGCATCAACTTCGAGTTTTTTGTGGGAATAACCCCGAAATTCGGAAAGAAGAGGAGCTCATAGCGGTGCATCCCGGGCCATGCGCATTTTTTCAATTATAATCCATCCATACATGTATTCTTTGGCCTAAAATTTGTAGGAATGGAGAAAAAAGCGTAAATTTGCACTCTAAAAAACAACAGAAATGGGATTCTTCAAAAAACTTTTCTCAAAAGAGAAGAAAGAGCAACTTGATTCAGGACTGGAGACCACGAAACGCGGCGTGTGGGACAAGATAACACGCGCGGTGGCCGGAAAGTCGAAAATCGACGATGAAGTGCTCGACAACCTCGAGGAGGCATTCATAACTTCCGACATGGGAGTAGACACATCGCTGAAAATCATACAGTTGCTCGAAGAAAGAGTAGCCCGTGACAAATATGTCACTTCTTCCGAACTCAATGATATCCTCTGCGAAGAAATCTCAAAGTTGCTGACACGCCCTGAAGACGAAGGCGTGATGCTTGACGATTTTGAAGTTCCGGCGGAGAAGAAGCCTTACGTGATACTCGTGGTAGGAGTAAACGGAGTGGGCAAGACCACCACTATCGGCAAACTCGCTCATCAGTATAAAGCCGCCGGCAACAAGGTGGTGCTCGGCGCAGCCGACACCTTCCGCGCCGCCGCCATAGAGCAGCTTGAGATATGGGGTGAGCGCGTAGGAGTGCCGGTAGTGAAGCAGAAGATGGGAAGCGATCCGGCTGCCGTGGCTTTCGATACCATCTCAAGCGCTAAGGCGCAGGGGGCTGACGTGGTGATAATAGACACCGCCGGACGCCTTCACAACAAGCAGGGACTGATGAATGAGCTCACGAAGGTGAAGAAGGTAATGCAGAAAGTAGTGCCTGACGCACCACATGAAATACTCCTTGTGCTTGACGGAAGCACCGGACAGAACGCCTACGAACAGGCCAGGAATTTTGTGGCTGCCACAGAAGTCAATGCGCTTGCCGTCACCAAGCTCGACGGCACAGCGAAAGGCGGCGTAGTGATCGGAATCAGCGATCAGTTCAAGATCCCTGTAAAATACATTGGTATAGGCGAGAAAATGGAAGACCTGCAAATCTTCCACAGCGATGAATTCGTGCGCTCGCTTTTCGGCAAATCTGCAAAATAAGAATATAACTTACTGATGAAAAAAGGCCTGATCGACGTCATATCTTTGGGCTGCAGCAAAAACCTTATCGACAGCGAGCGTCTTCTGCGCCGGCTGGCGGCCAAGGGTTATGCCGTGCGCCATGACCCGCCTTCACCTTCGGGCGAGTGGGTGGTGGTGAACACCTGCGGATTCATTCAGGATGCCAAAGAGGAATCTATCGATATGATCCTGCAACTCGGACAACTTAAGAAAACGAGAAAGATAGGCAGGCTCGTGGTGATGGGGTGCCTTTCGGAGCGCTATATGGATCAACTGAAAGCCGAGATTCCGGAAGTGGACGTATGGTATGGCAAATTCGACTGGAAAAGTTTTATCGATACCCTTCCGCAACACTCCGGCCTGAAAGACGCCGAGCCGAAAGAGTGGGAACGAACCCTCACCACCCCCGACTTCAGCACATATCTCAAGATTTCTGAAGGATGCAACAGGTATTGCGCTTTCTGCGCGATACCACTCATAACAGGACGTCATACTTCACGCCCCATCGAGGAAATATTAGAAGAAACCACTGATCTCGTAGGGAAAGGGGTGAAGGAATTCAACATAATAGCACAGGATCTGAGCAGTTACGGCACTGATCTGTATCAGCGCCATGCACTTCCGGAACTGATCGACCGCATGGCCGGCATTCCCGGAGTGGAATGGATCAGGCTTCACTACGCCTATCCCAGCGATTTCCCGATGGAACTTCTCGATGTGATGGCAAAGCACGCGAATGTGTGCAAATACATCGATATTGCCCTTCAACATATTGACGATGGCGTGCTCAGCAACATGCGTCGCCACATCACAGGGGAAGAGACACGCCGGCTGCTCGCGGAAATGCGCCGCAGGCTCCCCGACCTCAAGATCCGAACCACCCTGATGGTGGGCTTTCCCGGCGAAGACGAGAAAGCCTTCAATGCCCTGCTCGACTTCGTGAGGGAGCAGCGTTTTGAGCGGATGGGAGCATTCGCATACTCAGAGGAAGACGACACCTGGGCCGCCCGCAATCTTCCGGACACCATATCCCCGGAAGAAAAACAGCGCAGGCTCGATACCCTCATGCAACTTCAGCAGGAGATAGCGCTCGGCAGGAATGAGGAAATGATAGGAACCACAGTCAAAGTGCTTGTGGAACGCGTGGAGGGAGAGACGAGAATAGGACGCACCCAATGGGATTCTCCGGAAGTAGACCCTGAAGTCTACGTGAGGGGATCATCTGCTGAGCCGGGTGAATTCATCAACGTAAAAATAACGGGCGCAGAGCCCTTTGAACTATTCGGTGAACTGGTTTAAGTATAAATTGCCAAATTCCGACACCATCACAGCCGGAGCATCGGAGCGACTGATATCAGGTCTCTCCGATGGTTTTGCGTTTGCGCCTTTCCTCTCACCCGCCGAATCACTGCTCACCATCCCGCGCGACAGCATACCCGAGGAGCGTGAGATGAAGACAGCACCCTCGCCACTCCCCTCTTCCACCACCCGGGCTGAGCATAGGCACGAGGTGGAAGAAATAATCCGCTCGCTCGGAGGCAAAAACGGCAAGACAGTGGCAGCCCGCGCCATACGCATCGACATGCACATTGATCTTCATGCCACATTCGAGACACTTTGCCGCGCCTATCCAGACGCATTCACCTTCGCTTTCTCCACCCCGGCATCGGGCACATGGATAGGATCAACACCGGAACTCCTGCTCTCTGCCGGAGCCCTCGACATCCGCACCATGGCGCTCGCAGGCACACGGAAAGCTTCGGAGTCAGGGCCCTGGGACAGAAAAAACACCGAGGAGCAGATGATGGTGACAGGCTTCATAAAAGAAATCCTCACGCGGTTTTTCCCTGAAAATGACATCAGCACCGGCACTCCGTTCACTAAAAGATTTGGCGATGTTGAGCATATCTGCACCGACATAATCGTGTCTGCAACACACTCCGGTTTCCCTCTCGGCCAACTCCTCACGACCCTCTCTCCCACTCCGGCAGTATGCGGAAGCGACAGGATCGCCTCGCTCGAACTGATAGAAAGGCTCGAGGCCTTTCCGAGGGAATACTACGCAGGATTCTGCGGCCCCGGCAATATTGACGGCACCTCGCAATTCTATGTGATGTTGCGTTCGGCCAAATGCTCTCCCGACGGCGTCTGCATCTATGCGGGCGGCGGTATCACTCCCCTCTCCGATGCCGACGATGAATGGCGCGAGACTGAGATAAAATCAGAAGCTATAATCAACAAACTAATAAATAAACAAGAATGAAACTCAGAAATGTTATGGCCCTGTGCGCCGCATCTGTGGCGATCGGGCTCCATGCCGAACACCTGAAAAGTCTTGATCCGAAAGGAATCGATCCGGAGACACCGGCATCGGCCGACTTCTACAAGCATGTCAATAAAGGATGGATGGAGTCGCATCCGCTGACACCTGAATATTCACGCTACGGTGCCTTCAACATCCTCAACGACTCGAGCAACAACCGCGTGCGCCGCATCGTGACCGGTCTTGCAGCAACCAACCCCGAACCCGGCACAAACGCCTACAAGGTGGCCACACTTTATGAGCAGGGTATGGACTCGGTGCGCCGCAATCAGCTCGGAGCTTCGCCCGTGAAGCCCCTTCTGGCCAAGATAGAGGGAACCACTCCCGACGGCATGACAGACCTCTTGCTGTGGGTGCACCGCAACTATGCAAGCCCGCTCTTCAGCGGCGGTCCGCAGGAAGATCTGGCCAACTCTCAGGTCTACGCAATGTATCTCGGCTCGAACAGCCTCGGACTCGGCGACCGCGATTATTACCTCAAGGACGACAAGCGCAACAAAGAGGTGCGCGCGGCATACGAGAAACTGATTGAAAAATACATGACGCTTGCCGGATACTCAAAGAAGGACGCCAAGCGCATAGTGAAGAGCGTGATGAAGATCGAGACCGCGCTCGCCGACTCAGCGCTGACACGCGAGGAAAGCCGCAACATTCCGGCTCTCTACAATCCCTACTCCTACGAAGACGTGAAAGCTACATGGAGCAATCTCCCGCTCGACCGCTTTTTCGTGGAGACAATGGATATCGAGGCTCCCGAGACCATTATAGTGACCGAACCGCGCTCTCTGAACGCAGCCAATAAACTCGCAGCCTCGCTCTCCGACCGCGAGCTGAAGGATTACTACGCATGGCTTGTGGTGGACGATTACGCCCCCTATCTAAGCGATGACTTCGCTTCGGCGGCTTTCGACTTCAATAAGGTGATGAGCGGAGTGCAGCAGCAGCGTCCACGCTGGAAGAAGGCTCTCGGAGTGACCGAAGGATTCCTCGGCGAGGCTATCGGTGAACTCTACGTCAATGAGTATTTCCCTCAGAGTTCAAAAGACTACATGATCGAACTCGTGGAGAATCTTCGTAACGCACTTGGGAAACATATCATCCACCTCGAATGGATGAGCGACGACACCAAGGTGCAGGCCCTCAAGAAGCTGAACAAATTCACCGTCAAGATCGGCTATCCCGACAAGTGGAAGGATTATTCCGAACTGACGATCGACCCGGCCCTGACATACGCCGACAATGTGCACAACGCCAAGATGTGGTCTGTAAAGGAATATCTCAAGAAATGGGGTAAGCCCGTAGACCGCACCGAATGGGGCATGACACCGCAGAC
>CAMWXO010000107.1 GCA_947178245.1 uncultured Porphyromonadaceae bacterium | reverse complement strand
GGCGCCTCGACTCAGGCATCGGAATTCCTCACAGGCCAGACCGTATTTATCTTCCTTGAGCTTAGCCATCTTGACGGGCTGATCCACGGGATCGTCGAGCGAGCCAAGTTTGTCGACAAGTTTGAGCTTCAGTGCGAGTTCCGCGTCATATACGCGACCTTCTGCAATCTGACGTACTCTCTCCTCCTTCAGCCCGCGACCTTTGGCTACACGCCCCACGAATTTGGCATATCCCTCGTTGATATACGTCTGCAGCGCTTCGAGCAGTTCGGGAGAGGGATTTTGCAGAGGAGAGATATTCTTTCCGGGATTGGTGCTGACATATTGGGGAGTCACACCGATCTTCTTGAGTGAACCTTCAAACGAGGGGAAGAGACCGAAAATTCCTATCGAGCCAGTTATCGTGAGTGGGTCGGCAAAAATCTTGTCGGCTGTGCAGGAGATCCAATAACCGCCCGAAGCGGCATAGTCGCCCATAGACACCACAAACGGCTTTCCTTTCGATTTGAAATAATCGAGGGCCTCACCTATCTGATCGCTGCCGAATACCGAACCACCGGGTGAATTAACCCGCAGCACGAGTGCCTTCACGTCGTCATCATCGGCAAGCTCGGTAATCTGGGGCACAAGTTTATAGCAGTCAATACCGTGCTTGTTTCCCTCGGCTATCTCGCCGGTGGCGTAGAGCACGGCCACGATATCCTTGCTTCCATATTGCGATCCCCATTTTGCATTCTCGGCCATTGTCTCGGTTGAATAGAAATTCACGTCGTCGGCATCCTTTCCCACGAGGCGCCCGATGATGGCGTCCATCTCGCGTTCATATACCAGTCGATCCACAAGACCCTTCTTCATCAAATAGCGCGCATCTTTCAATGCCACGAACTCATTGACTGCATCATTCAGCGAATTCTTGTTGAGTTTCTTGCGTCCTGACGCCACTTCATCGCTAATGTAGCGCCACATGTTGCCGTAGAGCGTATCGAGCTGGGCACGTGCCGGGCCGCTCATCTCGTTTGAAATGTATGGTTCTGCAGCCGACTTGAAGGTGCCTACTTTCACAAGAGTCATCTTTACTCCAAGTTTGTCGAGCAGATCCTTGAAATAGAGGCTCGTGCCTGAGAGTCCGGAGATATCAAGCATTCCGGCAGGATTAAGGAAAAGGCTATCGGCCTGCGACGCCACGAAGTAGTCGCCCATCGAAAGGGCGTCGCCGTAGGCATAGACTTTCTTGCCGCTCGACTTGAAGTCGGCCACAGCCTCACGAATCGCATTAAGAGTTGCGGGCTCAGCCACTGCTCCGTTGCACTTCACATACATGGCCTTGATATTTTTCGACTCTTTCGCCTCCCTTATACCGTTGATTATGACGTTGAGGGCCTGAGTCTCGTCCTTATTGCCCTGGGCGAGCGAAAGGAAGTCGATCTGCATAGGCTCGGGAGTTTCGACGATCACACCCGAAAGGTCGAGCACGAGCACTGATCCGGAGGAGACTTTGGTGGTGGCGGTCTCGTCAGAAACCGCGAAGCGCGCCGCAATTCCTATCACGACCATCACCGCAACCACACAGAAGAGCACCATCGCTATCCAGGCGCCTACGAATGAAGAGAGCAGACTGAGGAAAAATTTCTTTAGCATTGGGCCTGATTATTTGAGTGAAGCGATTACATTCTTGATTTCTTCGGCCAGAGCCTCGGCTTTCTCCATAGTCTCCGCCTCACTGTAGATGCGGATGATCGGCTCGGTATTTGACTTGCGCAGATGCACCCACGACTCAGGGAAGTCAATCTTCACACCGTCGATGTCAGTGATGTCGCATCCCGAGAACTTATCCTTCACGGCAAGCAGAATGGCGTCTACATCAATGTCGGGAGTAAGCTGTATCTTGTTTTTAGCAATCTGATAGGGAGGATACGTCTTCTTGAGCTCGCTCACCTTCTTGCCTGATTTTGCAAGCAGCGTGAGGAAGAGAGCCACACCCACAAGGGCGTCACGTCCGTAATGGAGTTCGGGATATATCACTCCGCCGTTTCCTTCGCCGCCGATCACAGCACCGGTCTCCTTCATCTTCGCTACCACATTGACCTCGCCCACTGCGGCGGCATTATATTCGCATCCATGCCTGCGGGTCACATCGCGCAGAGCACGCGAGCTGCTCAGGTTAGACACGGTGGAGCCGGGAGTTTTGGAGAGGATATAGTCGGCTACAGCAACAAGTGTGTATTCTTCCACAAACATCTCGCCGTCTTCCATCACTATCGCCAGGCGGTCTACATCAGGATCCACGACGAATCCTACATCAGCCTTGCCGCTCTTCATGAGGTCGGCTATCTGAGTGAGGTTTTCCGGAATAGGCTCCGGGGTATGTGCGAAATGTCCGTGTGGTTCGCAATTAAGCTCTACCACATTCTTCACGCCGAGGGCCTTCAGAAGACGGGGAATGACAACCCCGCCTACGGAATTCACGGCATCTACCGCTACTGTGAAGTTGGCTTTCGCTATCGCATCAGCATCCACGAGAGAGAGAGCCTTCACCATCTCGATATGGCGGTCGCCCCAAGTATTGTTGAGATATTCAGATCCGAGTTCCATCACATCGGCGAAAGTGAAATCTTCCTGCTCCGCCATCCTGATCACTTCCTTGCCGGCTGCGTCGGTGAGGAACTCCCCTTTTGCATCAAGCAGTTTGAGGGCGTTCCACTGCACCGGGTTGTGGCTGGCGGTGAGGATAATTCCGCCCATAGCTCCCTCACCCACCACGGCGAGCTCGGTGGTAGGAGTGGTGGCGAGGTCGATGTAGATCACATCGAAGCCCATCGCCATTAAGGTGCCGTTCACAAGATGAGCCACCATCGGGCCCGAGATGCGGGCATCACGGCCCACTACTATCTTACCTGTCTTGCCGCCGGCTTCACGTTTGATGTATTCAGCGTAGGCCGCAGTAAACTTAACTATGTCTACACCTCCGAGGCCATCACCCGAGCGGCCGCCTATGGTGCCGCGGATGCCTGATATGGATTTTATAAGGCTCATATTATGATATTATTCTTAATTTGTGGTTTGAAAGTTTGAATACAATAGTCATTTTCCGGTCTGAGATCAATATTCAGCCTTAAAGTAGCGCGTATTGACGAGATAGGGAATACAAGTGGTGTTCTCGGTAGAGAATCCGTAGTATGATTTCAGAAGTATATTGACTTCAGAGTCATATCCGAGCCAACTGAGCGGCAACTGCATACCCTGCCCGTAGTCAGCCGACACGGCCACACCGTAATTCTGATATATAAAATATGTGTCGCCGACCGAATTAAGGAAATTGTCCTGATTGCCTTTCCCCACTACGTCGAGGGTGTTCTGCTCATACATCTCGAGCACATTATACCTGGTATAGGTGAAATAGACCTGATCTCCGTAGACCGGCATTTTCCTATCGCCTACCTTGATCACCTGCATATAGATATAGCCGTCGTCGTCCATCTTGTAGAATGGAGCGTCAGGGCCGGTCTCGAATACGCTGTCGGCAGGAAGCTCATTGCATACCCGCTGCTGGGCGAGATACCAGTTTGAAGCCTTCTGCTCTCTCTTGAGGAGGTCGGTGTAACTTTCCGTCTTGTTGCAGGCCCCGGTGAGGAGCAATGCGCCAAGCGAGGCTGCTGCCATAAGAGTTTTCAGAGATATATTCATGATTAAAAACGATTTACAGATTGAAATAATCACGGCGGTCGCTGCGCCCCTTCAGGAAGTGGGCATAACGCGGCAATGCTTCCACGAGGATGTCGCGGCATTCGCTGAGCGACCCTTTGAATTCAGCGCCGGCCGCCATCACGTGGCCTCCGCCGCCGAAGAGTTCCTTACATATAAGATTCACGGGAAAATCCATGACGCTTCGCGCCGATACCTTCACGCAGTCTGAATCCTCGCGCAGGAAGAAACTGAATGTGATTCCCCTCACTTCCGTAGGACGGTTCACAAGGCCTTCCGTATCACCTTTTTCATAATGAAAGCGCTCGCATTCCTCCTTGTCGAGGGTGATTACTGCACCATGGAGATCCGGAAAAATCTCCATCTTGTTGGAGATTGCATAGCTCTCGAGCAAAAGAGCGCCCATCGACTTCTCAGTGAGGGCGAGACGCACGATCCTGTTCTTATCGACACCTTTTTCAAGCAGACGCATCAGGATTTCGTAGATATCGGGATTCTTGCAATTGACAGTGAAATTCTTCGTATCCGTCACCATGCCGGTGAGCAGACAGGTGGCCCCGTCAAGATTCAGGTCGGAATAAAGCCCGAGTTCCGCCATGATGCGGAAAGAGAGCTCGCATGTGCTCGACATATCGGGAAACGAGAAAGTGAGATCAGCAAACGGATCAGGCTCCACATGATGGTCGATGAGCACTTTGGGACATGTGGCTCCGTCGAGGAGTGGCTGCATCTTGTCGAGACGAGAGGGCTGATTGAAGTCGCAGCAGATGATGAGGTCGGCCTCCCTGAAATGCTTGAGGCAGTGTGCCTCATGACGCGTGAATACAGCCATCCTGTCGAATCCGGGCATGAAGGAGAGTGAGCGAGGGGCATTGTCGGGAATCATGACACTCACAGATTTCCCGAGAGTATGAAGAAGATGCATCCAGCCCAGCGTGCTGCCTATGGCGTCGCCGTCGGGCCTGACATGGCACGTAAGCACGATTGAGGAAGCGGAGCTTATCAACTTCTCGAATTTATCGACGGTTCTCGCATCTAAAACCTTATTCATTGACTACTAATCAATTAAATCTACAAAGTAATAAATCGGCAGGCATTTTCCACGCAAAAAACTGCAAAAAACGATGCCGCAGATAATTTTCAAAAGGCAAAGATAGCAAAAATTACCGAATTTTTAGTAATTTTGCACCATAAATATTTCCAACCGTACTCACAAGTCCTTCCGCGGAGGGAAATCTCAATCTTCAAACACTATAAAAAATGCATACAAGAGAAGAAAAACTCGAGGCCTTCGGAAGAATGCTCGATGTGCTCGACACGCTCCGGGTGCAGTGTCCGTGGGACAGGAAGCAGACCAACGAATCGCTTCGGGCCAACACTATCGAAGAAGTCTACGAGCTCTGCGACGCCCTGATAGGCGGCGACGAGAAAAACATACGCAAGGAACTCGGCGATGTGCTCCTGCACGTGGCGTTCTACAGCAAGATCGCCGACGAGAAGGGCCACTTTGACATTGCCGACGTATGCAATTCACTCTGCGACAAACTGATTTTCCGTCATCCTCACATCTATGGCGATGTCAAGGCCGACACTGCCGACGCTGTGGCCGACAACTGGGAACAGATTAAACTGAAAGAGAAAGACGGCAACAAGACTGTGCTGTCGGGAGTTCCCTCTTCGCTTCCGGCGCTCGTGAAAGCCTACCGCATCCAGGAGAAGGCGGCCCATGTAGGATTTGGCTGGGAGGAGCCTTCACAGGTATGGGATAAGGTGAAAGAAGAGACCGCGGAGGTCGAGGCGGAGA
>CAMWXO010000106.1 GCA_947178245.1 uncultured Porphyromonadaceae bacterium | reverse complement strand
CTACCGACTGAGCCTCGGGAGCATTAACCTCGAAGCGCGCATATCCCTGCGAGTTTACCATAGGATATTGCTGCCCGTGCTGATTCATTTCCGAGGGAACGAAATCTTCCACTATCGCTTCGTTCTGAGCCACACCGGGCATAGAAAAGCAAAATGCTGCGAAAGCGACTAAAACGTTTCTTTTCATGATATTATTTCTATTGTTAAAAAAACTTCAAGAGCATCCTTACTGCTCCGGAGTGAGGAGACGCACATGGTAGATTCCTCCGGTGGAATTTGAAGTTTCAGGCACGAATTTCACCGATACGGTGTCTTTCCCCTTCAGAAGAGATGCCGGAATCTCATATTCCTCTTCCACAAACTCATTGCGGTTCCAACGTCCGGAATTGTCTACCGACGCCAGCACATTATCATCTACAAGGATGTTGAATTTGCGGGCTCCTGTCTCATTGCCCCAGTAGCGCACATTGAGAAGAAGCGTTTCATTGCCTCCGGTAGCAAGATTGTAAGCAAGGTGGCCGCCTGAAGAGGCGTCGCGCCAGGGCTCGCCGTTGAAATTACCGCTTGACGAATTTCTGTTGCTCATTCCATGATCCACCTCCGGCTGTTGCTCACCGGTGTTCACAGCGTCTACAGTGCGTGCGTCAAGTGCAAGGCGGCGTTCCTCATCAAGGCGCGCAGTGGCCTGCCATGCAGTCCATTCCTTCGGAGTCATCGAAAGCCAGTAGACTATATAGCGCGAGTCGTGGATGCCGGCAAAGGGTTCGAGAAGCACCTCATCATCTTTACCATTAAACACTCCTTTTGTCTTGTAAGCCATCGGTTTTCCTTCCACCGGTGTCATAGAGTTCAGTCGCTTCAGCAGCGTCTTGCGGTCGCCGATCATAAGAGGAGTATCAAACACCGACACGAGTTTGCCGTGAGCGATGTGGCCCCAGCGGTGATCATCGGCCACGAGGCCCGGAAGACCTGCATCGTTGCTGTATTTCGCAGCAAGCACGATAGGGCCGCGCACAATGCTTACATATTGAGGCAGATAATTCAGTTCTTCAAGTTCCACGTGCATCGGCAGCGACATCTCCACCTTATCGCCGTCTTTCCATTCGCGTGTGACGGCTATATAGCCATCCTTCCCGGCTACGGCTTTCACCGGCTTGCCATTAACAGTGATACCCGCTTTGTCACACCACTCAGGCTTGCGCAGTGAGAGCGTGAATGCAGTGGGCTCGGCGGCTGACACGGTGAATGATGTGGCTTCCTCCTGCGGGAAGGCATTATTCTGGGTGATTTCCACTCCCTTATCGCACCAGTTGAGGCGCGACGGAATAAAGAGGTTCACACGGAGAGTGTCGGATGAATGAGTATAGATGAACTGTCCGTACTTGCCATGATTCTCCATACCGGTTCCCACGCAACACCACATAGCGCTGTTGGGCTTTGAGTAGACCCTGTAGTGGCCGGGACGCGCCGAAGTGAAATAGACGTAGCCTCCGTGTTCGGGGTGCTGGGTGGAAAGGATATGGTTATAGAGGGCGCGCTCGTAGAAGTCGGCATAGCGGCTGTCTGGGTTCTGACGGAAAAGGCCCTCGGTGAGTTTGAGCATATTGTTGGTGTTGCACGACTCGGGGCCCTCACGGTCATCCACATAACTCTTCGCGTCGGCAGCCGAAGCGAAATGCTCACGTCTGCTGTTGCCGCCGAAAGAGAGTGAACGATTGTCGGTGACAGTGTGCCAGAAGAAATCGGCAGCCTTGTCATAATCCGTATCACCTGACACCTCGCCTACCCTCTGGAATCCCACTACCTTGGGCACCTGGGTGTTGGCATGACGGTTGTCGAGATTGTCCTTACCCAGAACAAGATCGTCGTAAAGCTGATGATGGGTGAATTTCTTGGCCACGTCAAGATATTTCTTATTCCCTGTCAGCGCGTAGGCGTCGGCATAAATCTCGTTGATGCCTCCGAACTCGTTACCGAGCATCTGCTCCATCTGCTCAGCCGATAGGCCGGAGACGAGATCAGCGCCCCAGTCACAGAAATTAAGGAAGAGATTGAGTGCCGGCACCGATCCGCAATAGACGTATGCGTCGCGCAGACCGGCATACATTTTATGCACATTATACCAGGGCACCCACCATTCCCATATCTTGGCTACATTTCCCTTGCGTATCTCCTCCCAAAGGAGATCGCCGTTGGGCACGCCGCCGATATATCCGTCGTTGCGCGCCGCGGCACATAGAGCAAGCTGCGAGAGCACGTAGTCAAGACGCTCTTTCAGGCGCTCGTCGCCTGTTGCTGCATAATGGATGGCGAGAGCCGACACATAGTGGCCGCCCACATGCCCGTCAAGGCCCTCCCAGTTGGTGAAGCCTTCGGCTTTGGGTGTCAGTCCCGCTTCCTTCAGGTAGGGAGCGAGAAGCCGGTCGGCGTCATATTGAAGCAGTACGTCCACGTTCAGATCCATCGCGTGGCGGAAAGGGCTGTCGAGAAGTTCCACGTCAGAGAGCGGAAATTCATTGGGATAGAGCGTAGACTGCGCCTGCACGCCGATAGCGGCGGAGACAGCCACAGTCATTATTGCCATTAATTTTTTCATCTATTTAATAATTTGGAATTTAGACTTAAATAATTGTGAATTGAGAATTGGGAATTTAGAATTATTTCTTAACCCCTCAAATCTCATACCTCATCCCTTACCCCTCAAATCTCATCCCTTATCCCTCACATCTCAACCCTCAATCGATAAGGTGGAAATAGTCGATATCCACGTAGCCGCCGGCCTTTGAGGTGGCGTAATTGTAGATGGCAAAGCGGGTGCCCATGAAGAAGCGACGGTAGTCAAACACCATCTTGAATGGTTCTCCGGCCTGCCTCCAGTTCTCTCCGTCGAGGCTGTAAGCGAAAGTCGCTATGTCGCGGCCCGGATTGAAATCAGTCGATATGCGAAGCCAAATCTTATCCGTGGCAATAGGTATCCTCTCCCATTCTGTGTCGGTCGTGGACGCAACCGTATGGCCCTCGCCCATCACCATAGAGGTAGAACCGCACACAAGATATTTTCCGTTGGAATCCGCATCCACTCCTATGAAACCGGTGTCACCGTTGAAGGCGGCGAAACCTGCGCGGTCACCGCTGATCATACCCTTAGTGTCGATGCATATCTCGGCCGTCTCGCCCGGCCCCATCATGCGCTGCGAGATAGTATTGCGGGCCTCGAAAAGATTATCTACCACATCCGGAGTGCGAAGCCTCAGATATCCCGGACGCTCAGAAAGCGACCAACACGAGTCCACCGGATTATGATTCCATTGCCAGAGTATTGATTTCACCCCGTCGGAGAACTCATCAGACGCATTCACGCCCGAGCCGGGTTCCGGTGCATGATCGATGCCGATATTGAGCGGCACATGCCCCTCGGAATCTCCGAGCATAGGAACCCCGTCAGTCCACGTGCAGGGATTCAGGGTGAGCACGC
Source organism: uncultured Porphyromonadaceae bacterium (assembly GCA_947178245.1). Lineage (GTDB taxonomy): Bacteria > Bacteroidota > Bacteroidia > Bacteroidales > Muribaculaceae > Lepagella. The sequence continues at coordinate 2,037 of CAMWXO010000106.1, read as the reverse complement.
GGCCCACACCCCCACGATCCTGAAATATCATTCCCCACCAGTTGCCGTCGGGGTCATCCACGAGGCAACCCTGCCCCACGTATGGGAATCCACCGAATTGCGACTCAAGCACCACGTGCTTCTCGTAGGGGCCCGTAACATTATCGGCCACGTAGCACAACTGACGACGCGGCTTGCCGTGGGGCCATGATATGACGAAAGCGTAATACTTGCCATCATGCTTGATCACGCGGCTCCCCTCATGAAGACCGGTTTCTTCCGCATCCGGAAAGATCACCACCTGATCCACGCCTCCTGCCTTCACGTCAGAGAGATCGGGAAGAAGTTCGCGGCAGCGGATCTGGCCGCCGTTGTAGAAGACATAGACTCGCCCGTCATCATCAAGAAGGAGCGAGGCATCATGAAAATGCTGCGTGCGGGTCACCAGCTCCCACGGGCCGGCAGGGTCTGTGGCGGTATAGATATATGATTTATACGGATTGTCGTTGGGCGAGAAAAGCACGTAGAAGCGCCCGTCGCGGTATCGTATGGAAGTGGCCCACTGTCCTTTGCCATAGACAGTGCCGTCCTGCAGATCATAGCGCGGATGATCTTCAAGTCGGTCGAATACATAGCCAATGGTAGTCCAGTCCACGAGATTGCGCGAATGCATCACCGGGCACCCGGGCATCAGATGCATTGTAGTGGAGACCATATAGAAATCGTCGCCGACGCGTATCACGTCGGGGTCAGGTACGTCGGCCCATATCACGGGGTTGGTGGCAGGGCCCTGTGCCGTTTCCGCGGCAGTGACCGATAATTGAGATGCGACTGCCGCCAGCAGAGGCAAGCCACAACGGAGAACGCTCTTGATAAGTGTTTGTTTAATTTTCATGACTTCTTACGCTCTTGATGACAACATCATCAGGATGATTAGTTCGGTTATGATGCAAAGTTAGTCAGAATAACACACATTTTTCAAAAATACCGTTGCGGAAACTTACCAGTCCGTAGCATAAATGTAAGAATCCGTCGCAGGAAAATACAATTTTGAAGCATGCTTATTCCGCCTGCTGGGTTTCAGCACTTTGCTCCCGCGCATCAAGAGCCCCTTCCACGGCTTCCGCGGCATCCTCGGCCAACGTACGCGGCTTCCGGATGCCGAACGTGAGATAGGCCGAGAAGCTGAAATTGAGCGGCCCGGTGCCGGCTCCCGGCACGAACCACGGACTTTTTCCATTACTATTGTGCTGCCCGGCGCGATAACGCACGCTCCAGCCGAGCGACAACGGCCCCGCTATCTTCACTTTCAGGCCCGCCACCGCCTCGCGCCGTAGACCGAGAGGCAGCTTTGGCCGAGCAATTCGAGGGCACCGGCCTCCTGAGCCATGTCGCTTCCCTCCTTGATGTCGGTGATGTCCCATGAATGATGCGAGATTCCGAATCGCAATCCAATGTAGGCCATATAGTCCGGGTTGGACTTGTAGAGGAAATTATAGTTTATGCCCGCCTTGGCATAGAATGAGGGTTTCGCCTTATACTTATAGATGTCGTTGTTGTCAGTGTGGTCACCCCAGCCGATTCCTGCTTCAACGATAGGGAAAAACCAGTTGTGGAGCGAAACGGAGGCGCTGACGTCGTAGCTCTGATGCTTCTGGCCGCCGATTTTCATGATGGCGTCGATGAAGTTCACTCCAATCGTCACTCCGTTGAAGAGAGGATAGGGCGACGACGGACGTACAGATTTCACCGTGTCGAGTTCCGCGAGATAGAGCACCGGCTGCTCCAGCCGGTCGCCATGCTTGTCGTAATAGTGAAGCACAGGCTTCGGCGGGGCATCGTCATCACTGTCTACCGGCGAGATAGTGCCCTTGTTGGTCTGGGCTGACGCAGCCTGCGCCACGATGCAGAAGAGCATCGCGGCCATCATCTTCCATATATGACGACAAGGGATCACCATTCCTCGCCTATCAGATAATTGTTGCGCTCGGGTGAGTTCCGCGTGATGAGTTCGCCCACGAAGCCCGTGAGGAAGAACTGCAGCCCCATCACCATGGC
>CAMWXO010000105.1 GCA_947178245.1 uncultured Porphyromonadaceae bacterium | reverse complement strand
GTGCCATATCTTTCGGTCTGTGTTATCCGGTGATTAATAAAGGATTGCTATGGTGCGGTCGTCGTGATTGCCCGGGCTCCAGAAGTCGAGCCACCCCAGCAGCTGACTTGCTGCGGCCTCATTATCGTCAGAGAGATCCACGCCGCCGATCCCGTCTTCCGGAAAGCCCTCGCGGAGCATGTCGCAGAAATCATTCCATGACGCGTAGTCGTTGAGTTTCCTGTCGGTCTCGAACATAGGGTCTGACACTCCGTCGCTCATCAGGAAGAGGGCTGTGAAGTCAGGGACAATGGCCATCCTGAGACGCTTGTAGACATCAGCAGTGCGGAAAATTTCCGGCATGGTGAGAAAACGCGTCTGGCCGGAGAACTCTCCCTCGTCGGGAGTGCCAAGCATTTTTGCAGTTTTGTTATTGGCATCGAAGAGGCATATAGCTCCGTCTCCTACCCAGAATGATGCGATAAACCAGCCGAAGTCGTATTTCTTGCATATAGCGAACATCAGGGTGGTGGCAAAATCCTTGGGCTTCAGCCCTTCTTCTCTATTTGCGACTTCATTTATCCGGTCGTGCGCCTTCTTCGCTCCCTTCAATACGATCTCGTGAACCATATTGGTAAGGACAGAACGTTTATCCACATCAGTAGGGGAGGCCTTGAAATCTGCTATCGCCTTTTCAAATTCAGGATTATCAAGAAGTAGGTTCTTGCAATGGTCAATCACCGTCTCGCACGCCACTTTCGAGCCCCATCTTGAATATCGGGCCGAGCCGGCTCCGTCTGCCACCGCCATGATGTACCAGTCTGATTCTTCGCAATGGAAGAGGCTGAAATGATCATCGCGCGGCTTCCCTTCCTGCGCGTGGCTTCTGCCACGCTGACTTGCAGCAACCATATTCTTGCGCTTCCCTCCACCTGCTTTAGCCTCCACATTGATGAAGTCCGAATCGGAATCGCGTTTATAATAGGGTATGTTCGGGTCGGTCTCGATATTACGCCATAACTCTTTGGGGTCGGGGTTGAACGCTACCGGAAGCTGAAGTTCGGAAATCGGTTCGCCTTCCACTGTGGAATACCTTAGGCGGAGCGTGAAGTCACCGGCCTCTTTCGGTCTTCCGCTGAGGATGCACTCACCATCTGGAAGCACCTCGAATTTCAGTCCGAGTTCTTCCGCACCCGACAGGCTGATGTCTGAGATTCTGTCGGCAGGCAGACGAAAGGTCGAAGTGTATTCTTTTTTTACGGTTCCGTTTGGCAGACGAAGTCCAAGAAGCCGAATCTCGTTTTCTATCATTATGCGCTGGTTCATACGCTGTTCCTTAAAAGTGTCCCACAAGGAGGTGATTGCCCAATTGAGAAACGATTCCTTGTCGGAAGCGTTTACGCCGGCTTCCCGCATAGCTCTGTCAAAAGCCCGCACCGACTTGTCGATTCCTGCTGCACTATGCTTGTGGCGGGCAGCCATTCGTTGTTTTCTGTCCATGACTTCAGTTATTAACCTAATCCACGTGTTACATCCATTCCGTTACGGTTTCCTTGCGCGAGAGTGCCGTTCAGATCGCCTCAGGGAGAAACTTGCCGGGTGAGAGATATATAGTGCCGGGGCCGGTGACACGCATCATGCTCAGGCCCTCGCCTCCGAGAAGGTTGCCGAGCGACCAGTTTGACTGCATCTGGTGCTCACCTATGTTGAGGAGGGCAATGATATGATCCTCATCTACTTCCACGCTCTCTCCGTAGGCGAGATTGATGGTGATGGGCGTTCCGGTCGTGTCAAGAAAGACTGTCGAACTTCCCTGAATCTTCTGGAGCAGCAGCCCCATTCCGCCGGTGAGCCCGGCAAAGGAAAGTTTGGTGGTGACGTTCACCCGGTTGTTGGATCCGACATAGACTCCGCGGTGGCATATCATCGACTCGCCGTTGAGTTTCACCGGGAGCAGCCCGAAGCGGCTGCCGATCACTACCTTGCGTTCTGTGTGGGTTGGGTTGTAGAGACGCAGTATGAATAATGACTCGCCTGAAAGTTTCGCGCCAAGTATGCGGCCGAGCCCCGAGCCGTTGAAGCTGAGTTCCTTCTCTATTCCGGCCTGAAGATATATCACCGAGCCCTTCTCGGCATAGAATTCCTCTCCGGGCAGCAGTGTCACTTCCAGATGCTGGACAAATTGTCCTACAAGTTTGCAGTTCATTCCAGTGATATATTAAATGATGACGTTCACTTCTGCCGGGGGAGGAGGCAGAACGAGATCTTCTGTTGCACCTATACTACGATTCCCTACACCTATTGAGTCAGACACCCATTTGAAGAATGATGCGAATGATGTGCTGTCGAGGGTGTCGAGTGAATACACGTCGTCAGTCAGTCGCTTCAGCGGCTCGGTCTTCGCCTGCATTCCGGCGGCACATGCTATTATGGCTCCGAAATTTCTCTTTTTCACTTCCGGAATCATCTCCTCGTAGGTCTGGATGTCAGAGGGCTTGCCGTCGGTCATGATGAAAAGTAGCGGCCTCCAATCACCTTTGCGCGAGGCATCGCCGCGGTTCACTTCCCGGTCTACCATGCTGCAGAGCAGTCTCAGGGCCTCTCCGGTGTGGGTGGGGCCGCTCTCGGGAGTAGTGATTTCCGGAAGCTGAAGATCGTCGAGCGGCGTGAGCGGAACCACCTGCTTCACTTCCCGGTCGAACGTGATGATGCTGAGGCTCACCGATTCCAGGGCGAAAGGGTCTCGGCGCAGGCTCGAGATCATCGTCTCGAGCCCGACCTTGACGGATTCTATCGGCTCTCCGCGCATTGAGCCGGAGGTGTCGATCAGCAGATATACGGGCAGCCGTCTCATCAGATCACGATATTTACCTCCGGCGGTGGCGGCGGAAGCTCGCTAAGCGAATTTGCTTCGGAGCCCGTCTCTTCCACCTTCATGCTGCCGGCTGATACGGAGGCCGACACCCATTTGAAGAATGCCTTGATGGTGGCGCTGTCGGCGGTGTCGAGCGAGACTACGCATTCGGTGATTTTCTTCAGCGTATCGGTATTGGCTCCGGCTCCGGCGGCGCAGGCCACTACCATTCCCCATTTCCTCTTCTTGAATTCGGCTAAGCCTTTCTGCAGGTCGTCGGTAGGCTCGCCGTCGGTCATGATGAACACGAGCGGTTTCCAGTCGCCTTTCTTCTCGGGAGTGGTCTTGGCCACTTCCTGATCGGCTCTGTTTGCAAGCAATGTCAGTGCTTCGCCCAGCGCCGTGCATCCGCTGGCCTGCAGTTCGGGCTGCTGAAACGCCGACAGTTCGGTGAGCGGTGTCAGCTGGCGGGCGTTGCTGTCGAAAGTGATGATGCTCAGATAAGCTGTCTCAAGCGCGTAGGGGTCTTGCCGCAGGGTGGACACGAGCACCTGCACGCCGTTTTTCACTGCCTCAATCGGCTCTCCAAACATCGAGCCTGAGCAGTCGAGCAGGAGATATACGGGTAGTCTTCTCATGGTTATTTAGCGTAGTTTAAGACGATACGTTTGATTGTTTCACACAGGTTAGGGTCGGCGTAGGCATCGCCGATAGCCGAGAATTTCCATTCTCCGTTGCGGCGGTAGAGTTTGCCCATGATGAGCGCTGTCTTCCCCCTGTATTGCGGCATCGCCGCCACATCGTAGGTGGCGAACACCTCCTTCACTCTCGTGGGAGTGCCTTCATACATTCGGATGGAAGCGTAAGGTATCTGCGAGAAGTCTTCCTTTCCGCAATTGTTGAGGAAGAAGAAAATCTGCTCCACCTCGGGGCGTACGCGTGTGAGATCCACGGTGATGATCTCGTTGTCAAGCCCGTCGTCGCCTCCCGTGTCGCCGGTCAGGTCGTCGCCGCTGTGGTGAAGGGCGGAGTCGTTGGAGTCGGTCTTGCCGGCAGGCATGCCGTAGCGCGAGAGAAAATCGATTTTATAGAGCGGTGAGTATATGTGGTCTACGAGCTTGCCCTCCTTGTTCACCATGACGCATGAGAGGTCGAGATCCACATTTGTGGTGCTTTTGCCGAGGCCGAGAAAGCCGCCCGAGACGATGGCTCCCCAGTTGCAGCCCACGCAGAATTGAGTCAGCCGCTTGCCGTCTTTTTTTTCCAGATTTATCTTCTGGCCCTTTTCAAGAATAATAGCCATATCGGTTCGGTTTTATCAGTTATACTTCACGAGATATTCGGCCAGACCGCCTTTCATTCCGGTGCCTATAGCCTCGAATTTCCATTCGCCGTTGCGCTTGTAGAGCCTTCCGAACTCTACGGCTGTCTCCACCGAGAAGTCTTCATCGAGGTCATAGCGAAGTATCTCCCTGTTGGTGTCGGAGTTATAGATGCGGATGAATGCGTTACGCACCTGACCGAAATTCTGACGCCTTTCGGGGGCTTTGTGGATCGTGACCACAATGATGATCTCGTTCACCCGCGGATCCACTTTCTCGAGGTCGATGATGATGCTCTCGTCGTCGCCCTCTCCCTCGCCGGTCAGGTTGTCGCCGGTGTGGGTCACGGCTTCGTCGGGGCTCTGGAGATTGTTGTAGAACACGAAGAATTCGTCGGCTGGAATTTTGCCGTTGCTTCCGAGCATGAAAGCCGATGCGTCGAGGTCAAAATCGTAGCCTGTGTCCGACTGGTTGGTATCCCAGCCAAGGCCGATGGTGAATTTGGGTATCTCCACCTTCACGCGCTGTCCTTTTTCAAGATTGATTGCCATAAGAGTATGTTTTTGGTATTTGATTTTTTTGATGTTGCAAATTTACGCTTTTCTTCCCGATTAATATGCAGGTCTGCAACGTTATGATGATTTGTGCGTCTCTGACGCGCTGAAAAACTGCAACATTGCGGTTTTGGTGGGGCTCCCGTCGATTTGATATGGCTCAGGACTTGAATACCTGCTTGATGGAGCCGAGCGATGACAGCACAGAAGTGGCCTCGTAGGGGATATACACGGTCTTGTTGTCCTGGCCTTCTGTCATGCTCTTGAGGGTCTCTATATATTTCTGCGCGAGCAGATATGCGGCCGGATCGGTCTGCGACTGGGCCACGGCGGTTGCCACGTTGCTGATGGCGGCAGCCTCGGCCTGAGCGCGGAGCACCTGGGCCCGGGCTTCGCCCTCAGCCTTCAGGATCGCGGCCTGCTTCTCTGCCTCTGCCTTATTGATCTGCGACATCTTCTGGCCCTCGGAGCGCAATATCAGCGACTGCTTCTCGCCCTCTGCGTTAAGGATCTCGGCGCGCCTGTTTCGCTCGGCCTGCATCTGCTTCTCCATAGCCACGCGCACGCTCTCGGGGGGCGTTATGTCCTGAAGTTCCACACGGTTCACTTTCACGCCCCATTTATTGGTGGCATCGTCAAGTATCGACTGTAGTTTGGCGTTGATGGTGTCGCGCGAGGTCAGGGTCTCGTCAAGTTCGAGCTCGCCTATCACGTTTCTGAGCGATGTCTGCGTCAGCTTTTCGATGGCATTGGGAAGATTGTCGATTTCATAGACTGATTTTTTCGGGTCTACTATCTGGAAATAGAGAAGCGCGTTGATCTCGGT
>CAMWXO010000104.1 GCA_947178245.1 uncultured Porphyromonadaceae bacterium | reverse complement strand
GCCATATAGTCGGCAGGGAAAAGGTATCTTTTTTCAGGGTTAATCATTGTTGGTCTGTTTTTATTTTTAATGCATAATGCACAATTCTCAATTCACCATTCTCAATTCTCAATTATATTTTTCATGAACGGCTTCATCTCGTAGTCGCGGCCGAACATAAGCGGGTAATCGGTGCGTCCGGGGATAGGGAATCCGTTTTTCCACGACATGCCGTCGTGTGTGCCCCACCATGTCACGCGCGAGATCTTGTCGGCGTGCTTCTTGTAGATGGCCATCACGGCCGCCATACGGTCGTTCCACTCGTCGCTCACCTCCTGCGGAAGTCCATCGGGATAGATATTATACTTCTTCATGGCCTCGCGGCGCTCCTCGGGCTTCATCCTGAAGATAGAGCCTACGTCAGCGCTCATCTGCACCGTGGGCAGAGCGGACATGTCAAGTTCGGTTATCATCACGTTGCAGCCCGTGCCGGCGAAAGCCAGAATGCTCTTCTCATATTCGTCGAGATCGGGATAGTCGAGCGCTATATGGCTCTGCATGCCAATGCCGTCTACCCTGAGACCACGCTTCTTCATGTCGTTGACAATTTTCACGTAGGCCTCGCGCTTACCTGGGAGGAACATGGAGTAGTCGTTGATGTAGAGCTCTGCGTCGGGGTCGGCCTCATGAGCATACTGGAACGCGAGAGGTATGAATTCCTCGCCGAGTATGCGGTAGAAGGGAGACTTGCGATAGCTTCCGTCATCCTCGATGGGCTCATTCACCACGTCCCAGCCTTTGATTCTGCCTTTGTAGCGACCTACCACGGCATAGATATGATCTTTCATGCGCTGCTTGAGCACTTCGGGGCTCACATCGTTGCCATCCTTGTCTTTCGTGAACCAGGGGGCAAGCTGGGAGTGCCAGATAAGGGCATGGCCGATGATGGCCATATTGCGGTCTTCGCCATATTTCACGAACTTGTCGGCGTCATCCCAGAAGAACTCTCCCTCCTTGGGCTGGATCTCGGCATTCTTCATGCAGTTTTCAGCCACGATAGAGTTGAAATGGAGGCTGACGATGGAGTCGGCACGCGGATCCATGCCGTTGACGTGTCTCACCGGTATGGCGGCTCCTATAAGGAAATCATTCTTGAAATGATCCTTGACTGTCGGTGTCTGACTCTGCACGGCAAACGCGGCGGTCAGCGACAGCAGTATAAGCGATGATTTTTTCATGTTATTTTGTTTTAATGCTTAATTGCGTGATTCATAATGCAGAACTCATCAAGAACTAATTCTAAATTCCAAATTCAAAATTCCAAATTATTCTCAGTTCTCAATCATGTTCTTCATGAAAGGCTTCAGATTATAGTCGCGGTCGAAGGGAAGGGGATAATCTGTGCGTCCCTTCACCGGCCAGTCATTGCGCCACGACATGCCGTCGTGTGTGCCCCACCATGTCACGCGCGAGATCTTATCGGAATTCTTCTTGTAGAAGTTCATGAGTGAAGCGGCGCGCTCGTTCCACAGTGCGGCTCTTTCTTCCGAGAGGCCGTCAGGGAAGGGATTGAGCTCGTCGGTAAGCTCGAAATTCGCGTCGGTGTCGGCACCCTGCATCACGAAAGGAAGAGCCGAGATGTCGAGTTCCGTCACCATCACCTTCACGCCGGTGGATGCAAGCGAATCAATCACGGCCTGATATTCCGACAGGTCGGGATCATCAGCCTCATAGCCTATATGACTCTGCATACCCATGCCGTCGATTCTGAGTCCGCGCTTCTTGAGGTCGCGGATTATCTCAACGTATTTATCGCGCTTCGCAGGCTTATACATGGAGTAATCGTTGAGATACAGTTCAGCGTCCGGGTCAGCTTCATGGGCGTATTCAAAGGCGAGAGGAAGGAATTCCTCTCCGATGATATCATAGAAAGGTGTATGACGCCAGGTGCCGTCGTCCTCGATGCACTCGTTGACCACGTCCCAGCCTTTGATTCTTCCCTTGTATCGCCCTACGACGGTCTGGATATGCTCCTTCATGCGGGCTGTCATCTCTTCCTTGTCCACATACCCGCCATTCTCATCGTAGGGCATCCAGGGGGCGAGCTGGGCGTGCCATACGAGGCAATGGCCTATGACCGCCATATCGCGGTCTTCGCCATATTTCACGAAAGCATCGGCCTCATCCCAGAAATATCTGTCTTTCTCAGGATGTATCTCCATGCTCTTCATGCAGTTTTCAGCCACAATCGAGTTGTAATGTAGCGACACAATCGAGTCAGCCTTCTGATCCTCTCCGTTGAGAAGAGGCACGTTGATTGCGGCACCGATCAGGAAATCATCCTTGAAATGATCCTTCATGGTGGCCGGAGCCTGCTCCTCCTTGCTTGAGGTGCAGCCCGAAGCGAGGATAAGCGCCAGAGCAGCGGGGATAAAAGTTATCTTCATTGGTCATTACCGTGTTTATGCGACATTCTGATCAGATATCATCAAAATAGGAAGGATATGAAGGCTCTTCCTTCATGTATCGGGTTTCGATTTCCTTATTGATGTCGTCGATGCGTTTGTCGGTGAGTTCGTATTTTGAAATAATGTAGAGCGCGAGGAGCAGGAGCATTGCCGGAATCACAGCCTCAAGCCAGAGTATTCCCTGCTGAGCGAATGATGTCTGGTCAAGAGCATTGTTATTGAAGCCTACGTATGCCAGCACAAGACCCGGCACCGCACCTCCGAGAGCCATACCGGCCCTGAAGAAGATTCCTGTGAGGGCGTTGACGATTCCGGCGATACGCTTGCCGTGGATATATTCTCCGAATGAGATCACCTCAGGCACGAGCACCCACATGTATCCCGTAGCGACTATTATACCCGCCGACTTTATGAACTGGGCCACATACACCATCCACATCTGCTGCAGACCCGGGAGCACAGCCACCACATAGAGCATGGCCAAGCCAACTATCGCCACGATGATGGAGATATTGAACATGCCCTTCTTGCCCACTTTCTTCTTGAAGGCAGGCACCAGCGGCAGGAAAATAATGCCGGGAATCGAGCCGAAGCCCATGAACATGGCGAGCTGCGTGGCATTGCCGTGCATGTTGTAGGTGATGAAATACGCACCTGCCGAGTTACCGATGGCCATGAGCGTGAAGCAAGTGATGAAGAAGAGCGCCAGCACGCGCAGAGGGCGGTTTCTCACGAACTCGTTCCAAAGGTCGGAGATCTTGACATTCTGAATCTCTGACTTGCGCATCACCACCCTCTCCTTACACTGCGAAAAGCAGAAGAGAAGAAGCATCAGGCCTACCACTCCATAGATGATCATGGTGTAGAGCCAAGCCGAGTCGTCGGTAGAGAGATCCCGCACCTCAGAAGGATCGAAATATCTGACGAGGTAAGGAATACCCATGCCCACGGCCAGACCTCCGACGTTTGCCATAAACATCCTGACGGAAGTCAGTTTGGTTATCTCTCCGGTGTCGCGCGTCATGGATGCGTTGAGCGCTCCATAGGGCACATTCACCAGGGTGTAGCAGAGCGACAGCCCGACGTATGTGATATAAGCATAGGCAAGTGAGCCGGAGAAGCCGTTCCAGAAACAGAGGATGGCAAAAGTGGTCATCGGCACGCCTCCGAAGAAGAGATAGATACGGTATTTCCCCAGCGGGGAGTCATGCTTGTCAACAAACGCTCCCACAAAGGGATCCCATAGCACGTCGATAATACGCACCACAAGAAACATCACCGCTGCAACCGCGGGATCAAGACCATAGACATTCGTATAGAAGAAGAGAAGATAGAATGATACGGTCTGATATATCAGGTTCTGGGCAAGGTCGCCCGACCCGAACCCGATACATTGCAGCATCGAGACCTTGTAGAAGCCTTTGGTTTCATGAGTTGATGTATTCATGATATTCAAATTGCAGGTTTAGTTTTCAAGTGATTGATGGATTATCCTCAACCGGATCAGGATTTGGCACCGTCACGGTGGCGCATCTCTATCTCATGGTTGATCTCATCTATGCGCTGATCGTCGAGTTCATATCTCGAGATGATGAACATGGCGAGGATCAGAAGAAGTGCGGGAATCACGGCCACAAGCCAGAGTATGCCCTGCTGCGCGAACACCGTCTGCTGGGCGGCTTCCTTATTGAAGCCCACGAATGCGAGCACGAGACCCGGAACCACTCCGCCGAGAGCCATACCGGCTTTGTAGAAAATTCCGGTGAGGGCGTTCACGATGCCCGAGATGCGGCGGCCGTGGGTGTATTCTCCGTAAGAGATCACTTCAGGCACGAGGGCCCACATGTAGCCGGTAGCGACGATCACGCCGGTAGACTTGATGAACTGGGCGATATAAACAAGCCACATATTCTTGAGGAACGGCACCACAGACACTATATAGAGCAGCGTCATACCCACGATAGCAGTGACAAGGAAGATGTTGAACATTCCTCTCTTGCCCACCTTTTTCTTTATGGCCGGAATCATCGGCATGAAGATGAAGGCCGGAATGGAGCCGAGGCCCATGAAAATGGAAAGTTCACCGGCATTTCCGCCCATGTTGTAGTTGATATAGTATGCGCCGGCGGCATTGCCGATCGACATCATTGCGAATGCTGTGATGAAGAAGAAAGCGAGGACACGCAGCGGACGATTGTGCACGAATTCCATCCAGAGGTCGGATACTTTCACATTCTCGGTCTCGGCCTTGTCCATCACTACTTTCTCCTTGCACTGGAAGAAGCAGAAGAAGAGCAGCGCGAGGCCTACGAGTCCGTAGATGGTCATTGTGGCGAGCCATGCGGAGTCATGTGTAGACATGTCTTCTGTCTCAGCCGGGTCGAAGAGTCGGAGGATGATGGGAATACCCGAAGCCACGGCAAGACCGCCCACATTGGCCATGAACATCCTGACAGAAGTAAGCTTGGTGATTTCAGCCGTGTCGCGCGTCAATGAGGCATTGAGCGCTCCGTATGGCACATTGACGAGGGTATAGCACATCGAGAGGCCCACGTAGGTGATATACGCGTATGCGAGAGAGCCTGAGAAGCCGTTCCAGAAGCAGAGAATGGCAAATCCCGTGAGCGGTATTCCACCCAATATGAGATAGGAACGATATTTTCCGAGTTTAGGGTCATGCTTATCTACAAAAGTGCCTACCAATGGATCCCAGATCACGTCGATGATCCTGACGATCAGAAACATAACCGCGGCCACCGCCGGGTCAAGACCGTAGACATTCGTATAGAAGAAGAGCAGATACATGCTGATGGTCTGATAGATCAGGTTCTGGGCAAGGTCGCCCGAGCCGAATCCGATACATTTCAGCATGGAAACTTTGTAGAAACCTTTCTGTTCCTGTGAAGATAGTGCCATAATAATATTTGGGTTAGTATTTTTGTATTCCTTTTATTTCTCGGATATTTGCAGGTCAATATCTGAGGAGTGAGCCGCCGTTCTGCGGAATCGTCACCTTGATTTTTCCTTTCTTGTCGGCCTTTACGGTCTTGACCGAGCCGGTGAGGTCGCTGCTGTCGGCATACATTTCCACGCTCTTGCCGGCTACGTAGCCCGGAAGCTGTATCTCGGCCGTCAGGGGAGCCTCTTCAGCGTTGATTCCCGCCACATACCAGTCA
>CAMWXO010000103.1 GCA_947178245.1 uncultured Porphyromonadaceae bacterium | reverse complement strand
AGGTGACGGAATGGGGAATCGTCACAGATGTCAGGCCGCTGCAATACTCGAAAGCTTCATATCCGATTTCCGTGACGGTATATTCCACAGCATCATATACGGCAATTTCCGGAATGGTTATATCTCCAAAGATATCTATATTATAATTATAAGGAGAAGACACATAGCAGGTATTATCCGATGATGTCTTATAATTCAAGGTTGTGCCTTCGTAGGTATACGAAAAGGAGTCCGCCTTAACGGACAGCGTGCCCGACATGATCAATGCAATGGCGAAGACCAGTCTGAAGACCGAATGCATTGTGTCAATCTTTTGATAAGTATTCATTTAACTCACATTTTGCCGCGGTCATCCCCTCGTTGGCGTTAGGTTTGAAAATGGAAAAGCGTGAGAATCTGTATCTGTTGCCGTCCTACACTCTGAGGCTTCTCGCATTGCCCTATTCTTGTCGGATGGCAACGCAGAAGCCCACGCCAGTATATGCAATCATTACGATATTTCTATAGCATCGGACGCACGAGCCGTGCGTCCCTACCGGAAATATCGGTATAATATACATATCCACGGGCATCTACCGTTGCTCAACCCTTGACAAGAATATGAAAGTTTGCGAGACATTTCAGAGTGTCAAGAATCAGCGCAGATAAACGCTTTTGAATCAATAAATTAAAATACACCTCAGTGTATTTTCTCAGATTCCCACCCGCATTTGCCCCGGATCGGAGCTTCTGCAAGTCGGTCTGCAAGCGCAAAGTTATATATAATTCGGGAATTAAGCAAAAAAATTTAGTTATTTTTCAGCTTAATCCCGATTTGCGGTGTGTATACGAAGGTGAATTAGAAGACATCGCACGCGATGTCAGTAGAATGATGTAGGGCTGCATCCTGATGCAGCCGCATTACACGGGCAGGGCATCCCTTAAACAATCCGAATCCGGATATTTCTAAACCTTTTAAACTCTTTAAACCTTTAAACATATAAACCTCAACATTTGCATTTGTCGCAGAGGCCGGTGATGGTGATGGAGAAATTCTCCGGTGTGAAATCAGGTGTCTCAAGGGCCATCATGTGCTCCTCGATGTGGGGCTCGGATACCTCCCTGATCCGTCCGCACCTCCGGCAGACGAGATGGATATGATTGTCGCGGCAAAGTTCATAAAGAGCCGTAGACTGCGCGAATACATTCTTGCGGAGGATTCCGGCCTTCTCGAGCAGCTGCACGGTATTGTAGACAGTGGCGCGGCTCACGTGATAGCCGTCGCTTTCGAGGGCATCGTGGAGGGTCTCGACATCGAAATGCGCCTTCATGGTGAGGGCACGCCGCAGTATCGTAAAGCGCTCGGGCGTCTTACGATAATGGCCTCGGTTGAGAAACCGCCTGAATGTCATCTCCACAATGTCTTGATTCATAGTCCGGATTTTTCTGTGGCAAAATTACAAATTATTTCGCATCCCTGCAAGCCTTAATGCGCGTCTTTGAGATGCATCCTCTCTTTTCTTGCAAACCTCACGGGAAAATATTATATTTGCATCCCAATTGAGATAACTTCAGAATCATGACAGCAAAAAGGACAATCACATTCATAGCTGCGGCCCTCATAACACTCGCGGCCGCGGCGCAGGAGAGAGCAAAGGTATATGACGAGAGCATAAACCCTGACGCTCAGATCACTCAAGCCGTGGCAAAGGCTTCGGGCGAAGGGAAGTTCGTGATAGCGCAACTCGGCGGGAACTGGTGCAAATGGTGCATACGCCTGGCGCGCTTCATAGAGGGAGACCCCGAGCTGAAGCAACTGGTGGATGAGAATTTCGAATATATCCACGTAAATTACAATCCCCGCGAGCCTCAGGGCGATGCCGAGGCTACGGCAGCCGCGCTCAAACGCCTCGGGAATCCGGTGAGGTTCGGATTTCCGGTGCTGGTGGTGCTCGACGGCGAGGGCAAAATACTTCACACCCAGGACTCGGCCCTTCTTGAATCGGGCGAGGGCTACGACAGGGAGAAACTTCTGCGCTTTTTCAGCAACTGGTCGCCCTCTGCCCTTAAATAATACGCGCGAGGCAGGAAGGCAGGAAATCTTAAAAAACTTGTGTGAATGGGAAAAAATTGCTACCTTTGCGCAATAATCAGCCAATATTATCATTATGGGCTTTTTAGACAGATTCAAAAAAAAGGCTCCCGCGCCTGACGACATACTCATAGACACAGACGACACAACCACCAAAAAGGCTGTGCGCAACCGCATTATCATCACATGGCTATGGATAGGATTCCTCACCCTCGGAGGGCTGATAGCCCTCTTCCTGCTCCTCGTCTACAACGGAGTGATCGGCTACATGCCCCCTATCGAGGAACTGGAAGACCCGCACGACAAGCTTGCCAGCGTGGTCTACGCCTCTGACGGCACCACAGAACTCGGCAGATATTTCGCAGGCGCCGGCAATCGTGTCTACAGCGACTATGACGCCCTTTCCCCTTATGTGATCCAGGCCCTCATCGCCACGGAAGACGCCCGCTTCGAGTCGCATTCGGGCATAGACTTCATGGCCCTCGGGCGCACGGCGGTGAAGACGATCATGATGGGCGACAAATCTTCGGGCGGCGCCTCCACCATCACCCAGCAGCTTGCCAAGCAGCTCTATTCGCAGCCGAGCAGCAACATGCTCAAACGCGCCATGCAGAAGCCCATCGAATGGATGATAGCGCTGAAACTCGAACGCTTCTATACGAAAGACGAGATACTGAACATGTATCTCAACCGCTTCGACTTCCTCAACAACGCGGTCGGCATCAAGACAGCGGCAAACGTGTATTTCGGCAAGGAACCCGGAGAACTCACATGCGAGGAGGCCGCGATGCTGATAGGAATGCTGAAGAATCCTTCCTATTTCAACCCGCTGCGCCACCCCGAGAGGGTGCTCAACCGGCGCAACACCGTGCTCGAGCAGATGCTGAAGGCCAATATGATCACCAAAGAGCAATGCGACTCGCTCAAGCAGCTTCCGCTCGGGCTTGACTATCATAAGGTAGACCATAAAGTGGGCACCGCACCTTATCTGCGTGAGGAGATACGACGCCTGATGACGGCCAAGAGGCCCGAGCGCCCGGATCGCTCCAAATTCGAGAACAAGATGGCCTACGACATAGCGATGGGCAATTACAACACCGACTCAACGCAATGGGAAGAAAATCCGCTCTACGGATGGATAGAGAAGAATCCGAAGCCCGACGGGTCATATTATAACCTCTACACCGACGGCCTGAAGATATATTCCACCATCGACGTCAGGATGCAGGAGTATGCCGAGGAAGCGGTGCGCAAGCATCTCGGAGAGACGCTGCAGCCTGCTTTCTTCCAGGAGAAGAAAGGGCAGCCCAACGGCCCTTACACCACCAACGGCGAGGAACTGTCATCGAAGGGTGTGCAGCGTCTCATCCGCAACGCCATCAACCAGTCGGAACGCCACAGGGTGATGAAGCTGGCCGGATGCTCCGAGGCAGAGATAGAGCAGGCTTTCAACACCCCGGTGGAAATGGAAGTGTTCGCCTACGTGAAGGA
Source organism: uncultured Porphyromonadaceae bacterium (assembly GCA_947178245.1). Classification (GTDB taxonomy): domain Bacteria; phylum Bacteroidota; class Bacteroidia; order Bacteroidales; family Muribaculaceae; genus Lepagella. The sequence continues at coordinate 2,083 of CAMWXO010000103.1, read as the reverse complement.
AGACGGGAAGACCGTGCCCGGCTCCAAGACGGTGACCATGACGCCGCGCGATTCGCTGCTATACATGAAGTCGATACTGCGCACCGGACTCATGAGCATGGATCCGCACAGCGGCAACGTGAAGGCTTACGTGGGAGGCCCCGATTTCCAATGGTTCCAATACGACATGGTGAGCCGGGGCAAACGCCAGATCGGATCTACCGCGAAACCTTTCCTCTACACACTCGCCATGGAGCAGGACTTCACTCCCTGCTCACACTTCCTGAATACGCAGCCTACGTTCAACGGATGGAGCCCGCGCAACTCGGGTGGAGGCCATGTGGGCGAGATGGTGACCCTGCACTGGGCGCTTACCAACTCAAACAACTGGATCTCGGCCCGGCTCGTGAACGAACTTAAACCAATCAACCTCGCCAACAAGATGCGCGTGTTTGGCATCACAGGCCATATCGAGGCCTACATGCCGCTCTGCCTCGGCACCGTAGACGTGCCCGTGAGAGACATGGTGGGCGCCTACACCACTTTCGCCAACAAGGGAATACGCACCGATCCGGTATTCGTGACCCGCATAGAAGACAACCAGGGCAACCTGATCTACAACGCCACGCCCCACCGCACGGAGGTGACCAACGAGCAGAGTTACTACAAGATTCTCTCGATGCTCATGAGCGTAGTGGAAAGCGGCACGGGAGCCAGCCTGCGCTCACGCTACGGCATCAACGCCCAGATGGGTGGCAAGACCGGTACGACCAACTCCAACTCCGACAGCTGGTTTATGGGCTTCACTCCGGAACTCGTCACCGGCGTATGGGTGGGCGGCGATGAACGCTACATCCACTTCAACACCATGGCGCTCGGCCAGGGCGCACGCGCTGCGCTCCCCATCTACGGCCTATACATGCAGAAAGTGTATGCCGACAAGAAACTCCCCTACAGCCAGGATGCGAAATTCGACATCCCCGCCGGAATCGACATCTGCGCCGGCGAGGTGTGGGAGCCGTCGCAGGGCGAAGTGGAGACCGAGGCCGTGGAAGGCATATTCGAATAAGCGGCCGCGGCCGACAGACACAGAACAGAAAACTACATTCAACTCTATACACTATGGGAAAAAAACTTAAAGTAAGAGATCTCACACTGCGCGACGGACAGCAGTCGCTGTTTGCAACACGCCTGAAGCAGGAAAACATCGACAAACTGCTTCCTCTCTACAAGGACGCCGGCTTATACATCATGGAAGTCTGGGGAGGCGCCGTGCCCGACTCCGTGATGCGCTATCTCGGCGAGAGCCCCTGGGATCGCCTTCGTGAGTGCTCCAGATACATGAAGGGAATATCTCTTCTCAGCGCCCTCTCCCGCGGCAGAAACCTTTTCGGATATGTTCCCTACCCCAATTCAGTGCTCGAGGGCTTCTACAAGGAAGCAATCAAAAACGGCCTGAACGTGATGCGTATCTTCGATGCCCTCAACGACATCGACAACATCAAAGACTCCATAAAGATGATCAATGAGCTCGGCGGAATAGCCGATGCCGCCGTATGCTACACGGTAGACCCCAAGGAGGAGCCGAAAGAGCCCGTGAAGAAGGGCTTCTTCTCGCGTCTCTTCGGAGGCGCTGATGAGCCGGCAGAGCCTGAGCTGATCTTCACCGACGAGTATTTCGTGAATAAGGCGAAAGAGATGGAGAGCATCGGCGCGAAGATGATAACCCTGAAAGACATGGCCGGCCTCGTGAATCCGAGCCGCATCTTCTCGCTCATGCCCAAACTCAAGCAGGCCGTGAAGGTAGACGTGGACTTCCACACCCATTGCACTCCGGGCTACGGACTCGCATCGGTGCTGACAGCAATCATCAAGGGCGTAGACATCGTGGACACCAACATCTGGTGGTTTGGAGGCGGATCAGCCGCTCCCGCCATCGAGCTTATATGGATCTTCTGCCAGAAGCTCGGCATCGAGCTCGAGGCAAACATGGATGCGGTGAAGGAAATTCGCAAGGGCCTCGTGGAGGCACGTCAGAGCCTCGCCGCTTTCGACCTCAACAAAGACAAATGGCCCAAGGACTTCGATGAGGCATACGCAGCAA
>CAMWXO010000102.1 GCA_947178245.1 uncultured Porphyromonadaceae bacterium | reverse complement strand
AGACTGGGTCAAGACTCTTTCAAGCCTCGACAATATGCTGAAATCGAAAGTTCCGGACGCCGATGAACGAGCCAAATTCATTCTTGCGAGCTACAATGCAGGCCCGGGGCATGTTTCAGATGCCATAGCGCTCGCTTCGAAATACGGCCTGGACGCTTCAAAATGGGACGGCAACGTGGAGACCGCCATCAACATGAAATCGAAACCGGCCTATTATCATGACCCCGTGGTGAAAAACGGCTACTTCCGCGCAAAGGAGACAATCAATTTCGTGAGAAAGGTGCAGCTGGCATACGACCTCTTCCGTGCCAACACATAAAAAATCAGGCGAATCTTGATGGATTCGCCTGATTTTTTATCCGAACTACTCAGAGCGGATAAAACAATATCATTATTTCAATTAATACGCATAAGCGGCAAGCTGCTCGCGGAGTCTCTTGCGGGCGAAGAAGATGCGGCTCTTCACCGTACCCACGGGAAGATTCAACTCCTCGGCAATCTCGCTATATTTATAACCGGCCACGTGCATATTGAAAGGCACCCTGAAATCATCATCGAAAGTAGCGAGAACAGCATTGATTTCCTTCACCGCGAGGCTACCCTCGGGATTCTGAAGAGAAGACTCCTCGGCTGTGTTGAGAAGGTAAAGATCCTCAGTTGTGTCCACGATAGTGGCCTGACGCACCTGACGGCGATAATTGTTGATGAAGATATTTCTCATGATGGTGAAAACCCATCCCTTGAAATTAGTCTCGGCTGTGTATTTATCTTCATTATCAAGAGCCTTCAGCGTGGTGTCTTGCAGCAGATCGGCAGCAGCGTCGCGGTCGGAAGTAAGCTGATAAGCGAAACTCATGAGATTCTGCTGAAGATTGAGAAGATTATTGCGGAAGTTGGAATCAGTTGCCATATCGGTTTGTTTTTATTAGTGGAGTCGCTTTCGTTCGTCCGGGTGAAAAAAATATTGTTTGTAGGAAGTCTACACCCTAAGAACGACATCGGATTTCAAATTGTTTCACACTTTTTTCGCAAATTTTGCAAATATATAAAAACCTTTGTTTATATATCTATAAAACAACACCTTACAAGGTATTAAATTAATATATCATTTGTGAAACATTATGAAATCATCATGCAACAATTCTGCAACAAAATGGTTCAGAAACCAAGCACATTCTCACTTGATGCAAGAGTCAGCGCAACTGAAAACAAGGCCAATACCACGAGCATGCCGAGCACGACCTTAGCCCTGCGCGAGAATACAGGCGCTCCGGGAGCACGCGTCTCTCTCCTGACCTTAACATAAAACCAGATTCCGGCCAGATAGAACAGCGAGGTCATCGACATGGCGACTAAGCCGCCGGCGTATGCCATCCACACGCAGAACAGTGTGGCAATAAGCGCGAGAGCCTTAATCGGTAACGTCTTCCCGGTCTTCAGAAGAAACAGGGCGGTGAAGAAATAACATGGTATGATCATGAGGCCGGTGATATGCAGGGCTGCGAGATAGACATCGTCGGCCATCACTACAATAAGCAGGAACACCTCCATCGCTATGCTCGAGGCCACAAGGCCGAATGCAGGCATGCCGTGACTGTTGGTCCGGCTGAAAGCTCGTGGCAGAATCTTGACCAGGGAAGCCTCGTAGGGCACTTGCGAGACTACCAGAGTCCATGCCACCCAGCCTCCGAGAAGGGCGATGATTACCGATATTATCACAAACCAGTAAGCCCACTCCCCGCAGACATCTCTCAGGATATATGCAATGGAGGGATCAGGCAATCCTGCGAGCCGAGCCTTGCTCATAAGGCCGAAAGAGAGCAGCGAGACGGCCATGTAGAGCACGAGCGAAATGAAGAACCCGGCAACTCCCGCACGCCCAACATCTTTGGGGCTTTTGGCGCGCGCCGACATCATCACGGCACCTTCCACTCCGAAAAAGCAGAAGAGCGTCACCATCATCGTCCGCCTTACCTGCTCGCCCACTCCTGCCTGTCCGGGGCCGAGACCCCACAGATCAGCTTCAAATAAATCAGCCTTGAACATCAGCACAAGCACCACTATGATGAACACAAGCATCACTACCTTGATGAGTGCCAAAAGCGAATTAACAATCTTGGCTGTCTTTATTCCGCGCGAGACTATCCAGAACATCACCCAGATCAGCACCGAGCAGAAGATCACCGTCTCATATCCATGTTCAAGCAGCTGCGGGAAGATAGCTCCGACTGAGTCGTTGAGCATGATTCCGTATGCCACATTGGAGAATGCGCTGCAGAGCCAGTAGCCCCAGGCCACATTGAATCCGACATAATCGCCGAATCCGGCCTGAGCATATTGATAGAGACCGGCATTATAGCGCGGATATCTGTCGCTCAGATATTTGAATATCACCACGAGCGGAAGGATGCCGACAGCAGTGACCACCCATGACAGGGCCACGGCACCGGGAGAAGCCACGGCAGCCATATTCTGCGGAAGATTGAAGATCCCGACTCCCACCATCAGACCGAACACCAGGGCCGTCAGGCCCCAGAAACCCAATTTTCCCGTAGTCAGCATACTTTAACAGTTATCATACGATTTTTTTCCTGATTAATGAGCATTCCCCTCTATTCCCGCGTTCCCTTCTTCTATTAACACCGAAATCATCATTTTTACTCTCCTACCGGCAGGCTTCATCAAAAAAAACTCCATTCTCTTGCCATTTTGATATAAATTTCTTAAATTTGCAATTCCAATAATTACAGATAAGCGCCGCCAGGACAGCCTATCAAATATTCATCAAATAAATACCGATCAAGATGAAGAAACACAACTTTTTTGCCGGCCCATCGATATTGAGCCAGTATACAATCAAAAATACGGCAGACGCCATCCTCGACTTCGCAGATATGGGGCTTTCTATCCTCGAGATCTCACACCGAAGCAAGCAGTTTCAAGCAGTGGTGGATGAGGCTGTCGCCCTTGTCAAGGAACTTCTCGAAGTGCCCGAAGGCTACAGCGTCCTCTTCCTCGGCGGCGGAGCAAGCCTGCAGTTTGCAATGGCTCCCATGAACTTCCTCAATACCAAGGCAGCCTATCTCGACACCGGCGTATGGGCCTCTAAAGCTATCAAAGAGGCAAAACTCTTCGGCGAAGTAGACGTGGTGGCTTCCGGAAAAGAGTCGAAATATACCGTGATTCCGAAAGAATGGACAGTACCCGCCGATGCGGACTATTTCCATTATACATCAAACAATACCATCTACGGCACCGAGATCCGTAAGGATCCGGAAGTAAGCGTGCCCATGATATGCGACATGAGTTCTGACATCTTCTCCCGCCCGGTAGACGTAAGCAAGTACGATCTCATCTACGCAGGTGCCCAGAAGAATCTGGCTCCTTCCGGAGTGACACTCTGCATCGTGAAGGATGCAGCCCTCGACAAGGTGAGCCGTGTCATCCCCACGATGCTGAAATATAAGACGCATGTGGACAAGGGCTCCATGTTTAACACTCCCCCGGTGCTCCCCATCTTCGCGGCTCTGCAGACTCTGAAATACTACAAGAGCCTCGGCGGCATACGTGAGATTGAGAAAATGGACATTGCCAAGGCAGAACGCCTCTACGAGGCTATCGACACGAGCAAGATGTTTGTGGCCACGGTGCAGAATAAGGAAGACCGCTCCATCATGAACGTCTGCTTCGTGATGAAGCCCGAATATGCCGAATTCGAGAAAGACTTCATCGATTTCGCTTCAACCAAGGGCATCGTGGGCATCAAGGGACACCGCGACGTGGGAGGTTTCCGTGCCTCACTCTACAACGCGCTCCCGATGGAATCGGTAGACGCTCTCGTGGCTTGCATGAAAGAATTTGAGTCTCTCCATTAATCTGTTGAAATCATGAAGATTCTTGTATTCACCGAAAAGCCTTTCGCCCACAACGCGGTGAAAGCCATCGCAAATACCGTAGACGCCAGCGGCAATGAACTTGAACTGGTGGAGATGGGCACACGTGCTGATCTTCTCAACGCAGTGAAAAACGCCGAAGGCCTGATAGTGCGCAGCGACAAGATCGACGCTGAAGTTATGGATGCCGCTCCCAACCTGAAGGTGATAGTACGTGCCGGAGCCGGATATGACAACATCGACCTCGAGGCAGCCACGAAACACGGCATTTGCGTGATGAACACACCGGGACAGAACTCCAACGCAGTGGCCGAGCTCGTGTTCGGTATGATAGTGATGATGTGCCGCAATCAATACAACGGCAAATCAGGCTCTGAGCTGAAGGATAAGAGTCTCGGTATCTACGCCTTCGGCCAGGTAGGCCGCAATGTGGCGAGAATAGCCAAGGGATTCGGAATGAAGATATCCGCTCTTGACAAGTTCGTGGCCGATGAGGTGATGGAGGCAGAGGGAGTGCGTCCCATCCACGAAGTGGAAGCACTCTTCGCAGAGAACGATTTCGTATCGCTCCACATTCCCGCCACGGCGGAAACCCGCGGATCGGTGGGCTATGACCTCGTGATGAAAATGCCTCAGGGAGGAGTGCTCGTGAACACCGCCCGCAAGGAAGTGATAGACGAGGCCGGCCTCATGCGAGCCCTCGAGGAACGTCCCGACCTACGCTATGTGAGCGACATAAAGCCTGACACAGCCGAAGAATTCGAGAAAAAATTCGGCGCGAGAGTATTCTTCACTCCCAAGAAAATGGGAGCTCAGACCGCGGAAGCGAATTTCAACGCTGGAGTCGCAGCGGCAGAACAGGTGATAGCATACCTTAAAGACGGCTGGAACAAGTATCAGGTGAATAAATAAATATTGCGTCACGCCCCTCTTCTTCAGGAGGGGCGTGTGCGGTCTAATCGACTTAAACGATTAACAACAGTCCTATTATCTATGATAACAGCCTCTCAGAAAAGGAAGGAAAACATAGCGGAGTATCTCCTTTACATGTGGCAGATCGAAGACCTCATAAGGGCTTTCAATCTGGATATGGACAAAATCCGCGAAAACATAGTAGACAAACACGAAGGCCTGACAGAGCAGCAACGCAAGGACATGACCGAATGGTATGAGTCGCTGATCGACATGATGCGTCGTGAAGGAGTAGTGGAGAAAGGTCATCTTCAGCTCAATAAGAATGTCATCATCGCCCTCGACGACCTAAACGCCCGTCTGGTGAAAGATCCTGCCTACGCCAAATATGCTGCGGAGTATTACCACGTGCTGCCCCTTATCGTAGAACTCCGGTCGAAAGCCGGTGAAAACAAGAAGGGCGAGATTGAGACCCTTTTCGATTTCCTTTACGGTATCCTGATGCTCAGGATGCAGGGAAAAGAAATATCAAAAGAGACACTCGATGCCGCATCAAGGGTCTCCCACTTCCTGGGCACTCTCGCGCAATACTACAAGAAAGACCTGAACAACGAACTTGAATTAGAATAAACTCCAAACGGGCCGGAACCGTAAGGCATCGACGGGCCTCACCACCAACCGACAACAGACACACCTATGTCAGAAGAACTGAATCAAGAGATATCTCGCAGACGCACTTTCGCCATCATTTCACCCCCTGACGCCGGCAAGACAACACTGACCGAGAAACTGCTGCTTTTCGGCGGCGCCATTCACGTGCTGTCTCTTATCCACCTCTGACG
>CAMWXO010000101.1 GCA_947178245.1 uncultured Porphyromonadaceae bacterium | reverse complement strand
GGTCGCGTCGACAAATTCCGCAGCCGCTACGGAAACCGCAGCAAGAAGTGAGCATTGGAAGGACATTCTCACAAATTTAAGTCAAAGCCGCACCATGACGATGGTGTGGCTTTGATTTAATAACGTAAGACTGACTACGCAGGAGAGATTCGGGATGAGAAAGATAGAACGTGAGGTGGAATCGGTGCTCATGGCCGCACGAGTGAGAAGCGTGCTTGTGGCAGTGAGCGGAGGCGCCGACAGCGTGGCTCTTCTCTTGGCGTGCGTGCGCATCTCGCGCTCTGCGGGGCTGCATGTGGAATGCGTGAACTGCAACTTTCATCTGCGTGGAGAAGAAAGCGACCGCGACTCGCTTTTTGTGGCCGACCTTTGCAGCCGGCTCGGAGTGAAGCTGCATACTCTCGATTATGATGTGGCGGGATATATGAAATCTCATCCCGGCGAGAGCATCGAGATGGCCTGCCGCAACCTGCGCTATGCCGACTTCATGCGCATAGCGTCCGAAAGCGGGTTAGACCGGGTGGCCGTGGCCCACAATTCTGACGACGACATCGAGACTATGCTGCTCAACATGCTCAGAGGGGCCGGAGTTCGCGGCATGAAAGGAATGGACATCGACAACGGACATGTGATACGCCCGCTTCTCGGCGTCACGCGGAGAGAGATCGAGGAGTATCTTGCAGAGACAGGGGAAACCTTCATTACAGACTCAAGCAATCTTCACGATGATTACCGCCGCAATTATCTGCGGCTCGAAATAATTCCGCTGCTTGAAAATAGATGGCCCGGAGCAAGGAAGGCGCTCGGCAAGACGGTCACCATCCTTAAAGAGGAAGCCGGGATTGTCGAAAATCATTACCGGACAGTATCAGAACGTCTTTGCCCCGACACCACTACCCTGCTCGTCGGCTCTCCCGACGTCACCACAGGCCTGATACTGAGATTTATCGAGCGCTTCGGCGGAAACAGCGCTATGGCTGCCGAGATAATGGAATGTGTGGGAAAAGACTTCAAAGAGCGGACATGGCTGCTTTCAGACAGCCATAAGGCTATCCTCGAACGCGACAGGCTTATCATTACAGACTCAGTGGAAGGCAGCGGGGAGCCTGAAATAAGATGGATAAAGATGGAGATGAACGAGACGGCCATGAAAGAGGTGAAAAGCAACCGTAATCATACCGCTATCTATCTTCCCGACGACTCATCAGCCTACGAATTACGCCGTCCCATGACGGGCGACCGCATGGCCCCGCTCGGCATGAGGGGAACACGACTCGTGAGCGACATCATCAGCGATGCCCGGCTTGACCGAAAAAGGAAAGATTCCGTCAGAGTTCTCGTGAGAAAATCTGACGCAGAAATCATCTGGGTCACAGGCCTGAAGAGAAGCCGCCATGATCTGGTGAGCTCCGACCTCAGGCATCTCTGGAAAGCGGAACTTATAACTAACTGAAATTTTGACATAACAAGAATTTACATACCAGTATCATGAAGCTCCTAAAAATCCTTATTATCGGGCTGATCCTCAGCATGACAGCCGACATAGCCCGCGGAGCGGACTATAGAAAAGAGATAACCGTAGCCGCCGACGGCTCAGGTGATTGCAGAACGATAGGCGAAGCCCTTGAATACATCCGCGCCTACATGGACTATCGCGTCACCGTAAATATTCGTAACGGTGAATATCACGAGAAGCTCATAATCCCGTCGTGGCTTGAAAACGTAGACTTTATCGGTGAAGACGCGGAGAAGACCATCATCATCTGCAATGATTATGCGAAGAAAGACAATATGGGCACATTCCGAACCTATACGGTCAGAGTAGACGGATGTCACCTCACATTCCGCAACCTTACCATCGTCAATAATGCCGGGCGGGTTGGGCAGGCAGTGGCGCTGCACACTGAAGGCACCGACCTGACTTTCATCAACTGCCGTTTCTTGGGCGATCAGGATACACTTTTCCTTGCGGGACATGACTCGGAAGTGAAATTTGAAGACTGCTATGTGGAAGGCACCACCGACTTCATCTTCGGCCCCGCCACGGCATGGTTTGACCGCTGCGAGATACGCAGCAAAGCCGATTCTTACATCACCGCCGCCTCAACTCCGCAACACGTGGAGACCGGATTCGTGTTCAGGAACTGCCGGCTCACAGCCGACGAAGGAGTGAAGAAAGTCTACCTCGGACGCCCCTGGCGCCCTTATGCCTCCACCTCATTCATTAATTGCGAAATGGGCGGCCACATCACGCCCGCCGGCTGGGACAACTGGCGAGACCCCTCCAACGAGAAGACGGCACGCTACTCTGAGACAGGCAGTTTCGGCCCCGGAGCCTCAGGCCCCCGCGTAGGCTGGGCCACCACAAGATAAATCACGCCATCATACCATTTTTTTTGAAAAAAAGTGAGTTTGAAAGTTGATATATCTCAATTTTTTATTTATCTTTGCATCTTGATAGGGGCACTCTGAGCCCACTCCCTTACAGATTAGAAATATTTATATCAATCAATTGCAGGATGAATACAACAATCAAGACAGTTCTGCTCGGAACGCTGGCTTTGACTATGGCCGGATGTGCAAGCGCAAAGAAAGACCTCTCTCCCAATTTCGTGCCGGAAGAAAACGGACTCAACCTCATAAAAATCACTGACGAAAGCAAAGGATCAGTGCTCGGCCCGATTATCGAAGGCTGGAGCGACAGCGGATTCCAGACATCAATGATGGGCGGAAGCAAAAAAGGAGGACTGAAATGGGGCACGATCGAATGCCTGCGGCTTTCTCCGAAAGGCGACGAGATAGCCCATCTCACCCGCATGAATGATCAGAACAACATTCTGGTGCGCAAGGCCCGCACAAACTCGGCTCCCACACAACGCACTTTCAAGGATGTAGGAAGTTTCTGCTGGGGATCTGACGATATGCTGTATTTCTCGGAAAATGAACCGGGCAGCAATAAACTCAGTGCGGTGAACGCCCACAGCGGCTCCATCATACGTCAGATCACCTCCAACAACAACGACTTCAATCCCGTGCTCTCTGAAGATGGCTCCCTGCTTTTCTTCACAAGGTATATAAAGGGTACCGAGCCGATGATATGGTCATACAACATGAAGACCGGCGAAATGACAAACTGCACCCGCGGATACAACCCGGCAACAGTAGGCGACTCAAACGACGAAGTGATCTGTGTGCGCAACAACCGTAACGGTATGAGCGAGATCTGGCGCGTGAATTACAAGGACGGCAAGGAAACTATCCTTCTCACCGACGCCACCCGCGGATTCTCCAACCCCCACGTCTCTCCCGACGGAGAATGGGTAGTGGTGGAAGGAAACTCCACCTCGTCGATCAACAAGAAGAAGAATATCGATCTTTTCGCAATGCGCATCGACGGCAGCGACTTCATGCAGCTCACTTTCCACCCAGGCAATGACGTTAATCCCCAGTGGAGTAACGATGGCCAGGAAATATACTTCATTTCCGACCGTGCCAACAAGAAAGGTGTCTACAATGTGTGGAAGATGAAATTCAAGCCCTATTGATCATACTTCTTCCGCAGGCAATAAGAGAAGTGCATAACTCTTGACCGCAAACACCTAACAAGACAATATATGAAAATTAAAATATTGCTGCTCGCAATCATAGCCGTAATGAGTCTTCCCGTATGGGCGCAGAGTCAAGGCGGAGGCGTGAGCAACTATCAGCTTCTCAACGAATTCCGCCGGAACAAGAATAAGGCGGAAGGAGACAAGGGCAGAAAGAAAGCCAAACAGAGCAATAAGGAGAACGCATCAGCAAAGAAAAATTCGGCCACCACGGCAGCCGCAGACTCGGTAATGCCAGCCTCTGACACACGGAAAAAGGTTAAGGAACCGGCACCGGCCACCCGGGAGACGCCTTCAAGGGGGCGCACACGCGGCTCGGGTGCTAATTCTTATCGCGCGGCCGCAAATGAAGGCGACGCCGAGGCACAGTTCCAGTTAGGCATGTGCTATTATTACGGCGACGGCATAGCTAAAGACCCGGCAGCGGCTGTGGAATGGCTTACGAGCGCAGCACGTCAGGATCACGGCCAGGCACAGCTCTGGCTCGGAAAATGCCATCTCAATGGCGAAGGCACCGAGCCAAGTGCGAGCGAGGCAGCGAAATGGCTGAAGAAAGCGGCTCAGAAAGACATAGCCGAGGCCCAATACTTGCTCTGGCAACTTTACCGTGACGGAAACGGGGTGCTGCAGGATCCGACACTCGCGCGCCAATGGCTGGAGAAAGCCGCTGCCAACGGCTCGAAAGAAGCCGTCAGAGATCTTGAAAACCAATAACCATCATTCGACCAGACCATAATAATCATGAGCAATAATTTCTATAGCCGCCAGAGCAGTTCGGCCAACGAGCCCACGCAAGTGGTCGGGCTTGGCAGCCAGGGCGCGAAAGCCCCTGAAAACAACAACATAACGCCCCAGGAAAAACAGAAAGGGCCCGTTCTCGGATTCGTATATTCGATTTCGCGCAACGGATTCGGGGAATTCTGGCCTATATATCCCGGGCAGAACATAATCGGACGTGCCGAAGACTGCGACATCAAACTTCTTGAGAAGACAGTGTCGTCGCATCATGCCGACATTCGTGCCAAGATATTGAAGAAGAGCGGTGAAGTCGTGGCCAATATCAAAGACCTCGGGTCGAAAAACGGAATCGAAGTCAATGAGGAAGAACTACGTTATGAGGAGCAAGACCTTAAAGACGGCGATAAAATCCTCATCGGCGACGCCTACGAGCTTCTCTTCATCCTCATAGATCCCAAAGCCAAAGGGCTCAAGATGGCCGAGAACTTCTGCGAGTGCGAGGAGACTCCCTCCGATCCGTTTGGCTATGAGAGCAATGCCGGAGGATATCAGAACTCTGATGCCACCCACAGCATGTATGATCATAACAACCGCAACACGAAGGGTACCGTAAACCTTGACTCGGCATCAAATCTTGACTCAGGCCACACCACGATACTCTGACACTGACTCTTCACTATGGCAATAATTAGAATCCAGGGAGTTGAAGAAGCCGCCGCCCGCATATATTATGAGGTTGACTCCGATGAGAAGGAACTCGGCACCGGAGGCATGGGGCAAGTGCGCCGCGGCATACGCGTAGATACCACCAACGGATTGCGAAGCGAGGTTGCCATCAAATTCCTTTTTGATGATCTGCCTCCTTCCACGATAGAGCGTGCCCGGCGCGAGGCTTCGATCAGGATACACAACGACAATGTCGTGAATATGCTCGGATTTATCGAAACCGAGGAGAACGGCATCAAACGCTATCACGTGGTGAGCGAGTTGCTGAGAGGTGTGATGCTCTACGACGTGCTCAACGGCACCTACACCGACTCTGAAGGCAGACCGGTGGAACTGGCGCAGAAACTCATCGCCTTGCGGAGCAACAATCCCGAAGTGTTTGCCATGACCGTGATGAAAGGAGTCCTCTCCGGAGTGATGGCCCTTCACGACAATGGCTATGTGCATCGTGACATAGACCCGAGCAATGTGATGATCACGAGCAACGGAAAAATCAAGCTTCTCGATTTCGGACTAGCGCAACAACTTGATCCTGCCGCCGTTCCCGAGCATCAGAATACTACAGCCTGCGTCTTCATG